>JBBTLC010000067.1:0-1694 GCA_038068875.1 Deltaproteobacteria bacterium | reverse complement strand
AGGGACGTTCCGCCGTAACTGATGAACGGGAGCGGGAGACCCTTCGGCGGAAGTATCCCCAAAACGACCGCCATGTTTATGAGGGCCTGAAGGCTCACCATGAAGGTAAGCCCCAAGGCCAGATATTTTCCGAAAAGGTCCTTGGCCGAGGACGCTATCTTCACGCCGCAGATAAGATACGCGATATAAAGCGCGACCATGACGGTCACCCCGACGAGGCCGAACTCCTCGCCTATTATCGAAAATATGAAGTCCGTATGCGCCTCCGGCAGATACAGGAGCTTTTGCAGACCGTCGCCTAGCCCCACCCCCCAAATCCCGCCGGAACCGAACGCTATGAAAGACTGCTCTATCTGAAACCCCGCGCCGTCCGGATCCGCCCACGGGTCGAGGAATATCAATAGCCTTTTCGTCATGTAGGAAAAATTCATGACAACAACGTAAAAAACCGGAAGAACCGCCAACACGAGACCGCCCAGATAGCGGAGCCTCACGCCTGCTATGAAGTTCATTATAAAGACCAAAAACCCGAGCGTTACCGCCGTGCCGAAATCCGGCTCCCTCATTATGAGCGCGATTATGACGCCGGGTATTATGATATTCGGCAAAAAGCCCTTAGAAAAATCTCTTATCACGTCTTTTTTCGCCTCGAGCGAATACGCCATGAATACCACCACGGCGAACTTCGCGAACTCCGAGGGCTGGAACGTGAAGCCCGGAAGCCTTAACCACCTCTTCGCGCCTCCGGCGCTGTGCCCCATGCCCGGTATCATGAGCATGACCAAAAACACCGTGGAGAGTATCAAGAGAGGATAGGTGAGTTTCTTGTAAAACTCATACGGTATCCTCGATGCCGCCAAAAACGCCAAAAAGCCGATTAGCGCGAAAATAATCTGTTTCTCGACGAAGTAAAACCCGTCCCCGAATTTCCTCATGGCCACGACGTAACTCGTCGAATAAACCATGACCGCGCCGAACGCCACGAGACCGAGTGTCGAGATTATGAGTAATTTATCTTTACTGTTGCCGAGTATCATCGAACGGACTCCCGCTCCAATTCCCCTACGAGTCTCCTGAACGTCTCGCCCCTGTCCTCGAAGCTCTTAAACATGTCGAAACTCGAACACGCCGGGCTCAAGAGCACGGTATCGCCGTTTAAGGCGCGCTTCGCCGATATCTCGACGGCGTCCGCGAGAGACTCCGCCCTTATAATCTCGCAGACGCTTGAAAGAGAGGCGGCGAGCTTATCCTTGGCCTCGCCTATGACTATGACGAGCTTTACCCTGCCTTCCGCGATTTCCTTCAACACGCCGTAATCCCCGCCCTTATCCCTGCCGCCCGCTATGACCACGACCTTGTTTCCGCCCGCAGGAAAACCCTCCAACGCCTTATAAAGAGAGCCGACGTTCGTTGCCTTGGAGTCGTTAACGTAGGTTACGCCGTTTATCTCCGCCACGAATTCCATCCTGTGGGGAAGCCCCCTGAATTCCGTCACGGTTTTAAGCAACACGTCCTTCGGAATGCCGGCCTCCGTCGAGGCGGCTATGACCGCCATGACGTTTTCCGTGTTATGTATGCCGCTAAGACGCATGCCCTTCAAGTCGTAGACGTCTTCTCTGCCTTGCGTTTTCCACACTACCGCTCCGTCCTTACGATAAAGCCCCTCTTTAAGAACCTCTTTCGTCGAAAAAGGG
>JBBTLC010000066.1:0-2124 GCA_038068875.1 Deltaproteobacteria bacterium | reverse complement strand
AATGCCCTTGATATTACGCAGTCAAACGAGTTTTTATATGTCTTTATGATTTCTTCGTCTTCGGCCCTGCCTTTTATCGCCTCGATGTCGTTAAGGCCAAGGGTGCGTATTATGTGCTTTAGAAAATTTACCTTCTTTTCTATTGCCTCAAGCAGGGTTACCTTTAATTCCGGCATTACTATCTTTAATGGTATGCCCGGGAATCCCCCTCCTGAACCAATGTCAAGAAGACTCGATACATTGTTATCCTTTAAAAACCTCGCAACAGTAAGGGAATCAAGGAAGTGTTTTACCGTGATATCCCTATCAGAGCGAAGGCTTGTTAAATTTATCTTCTCATTCCACTTCTTGAGTTCTTGGAGATATATTAAAAAAGCCCGCTCCTCGCTCTCGCCTATCCGGATATCGAGTTCTTTGGCGCCGGTTCTTAATATGTCAAATATATCCATATGTCCCATCGCCATATTATTGGTACTGCCTTATCTAAGTAAAAAAGTAATCCCTTAACCGGGTCAAGGGGTCACCCCTTGTGTTTTCATGTATATCATGAGCATACTTATGGCGGCCGGTGTCACGCCGGGGATTCTGCTTGCCTGACCAATGGAAATAGGCTTTGTTTTCCTGAGTTTTTCTTTTATTTCAGCGGAAAGACCCGGGACTTTTTCATATGCCGTATTTTCCGGTATCTTTACCTCTTCGGAACGTTTGAATCTTTCTATGTCCTCGAACTCCCGCTTTATGTAACCCTCGTATTTTGTCTCTATCTCGATCGCGCGAAAGACCTCGCTATCAGCCCCTGATAAAACTGTCGCAAGAGGTTCTTTGAAAATCTTGATGAGGCTTTCGAGGGTTACACGGGGCTGCCTCAGGAGTTCTTTAAGAGAGATACTTTTTTTTATCTCTCCGAAACCTTCCGCAACAAGGCTTTTATTTGTCTCCTGGGTCGGATTTGCCTTTAGTTCTTCAAGGGCTTTAATGCCTGATTCTATTAAGGTTTTTTTCTTCAAAAAACCGGCATAGGCCTTTTCTTGTATAAGCCCGAGCGAATCGGCCTTGTCCATAAGACGCCTATCGGCGTTATCTTCCCTTAAAACAAGCCTGTGCTCGGCGCGCGAGGTAAAAAGCCTGTAAGGCTCTTTCGTGCCCTTTGTCGTCAAGTCATCTATCATGACCCCGATATACGAATCAGCCCTTGTGAGGATAAACGGCGGTTTTCCCTTGAGTTTAAGCCCCGCGTTAATGCCGGCCATTATGCCCTGGGCCGCGGCCTCCTCATAGCCTGAGGTGCCGTTAATCTGGCCCGCGAGAAAAAGCCCCTCGATTGCCTTTGTTTCAAGAGTTTGTTTCAACTCTGTCGGAAAAACAAAGTCATATTCAATTGCGTAGCCTGGCCTTATTATCTCAACGTTTTCAAGACCTTGGATGGTTCTTAAAAACCCTTCCTGCACTCCTAACGGAAGGCTTGTCGAAAGACCGTTGGGATAAACCTCGAAGGTGTCATAGCCTTCAGGCTCCAAAAACACCTGATGACGTGTCCTTTCGGCGAATTTTACCACCTTATCCTCTATGGAAGGACAATAACGCGGACCTATACCCTTTATCTTGCCGCTGAACAGGGGCGAGAAATGTAGATTTTCCTTAATGATTTCATGGGTTTTAGCGTTTGTATAAGTCATATGGCAGGGGAGCTGTCGTCTTTGTCTTACAATTGAAGCGGGGTTTGAAAAAGAAAAGGGTCTTGCGTCAGGTTCACCCTCCTGAGACGCAAGTTTGGAATAATCTATTGTTCTCGAGTCGAGCCTCGGGCATGTGCCTGTTTTAAGGCGCCCCATCAAAAGGCCCAATTCCTTTAACGAGCCGGAAAGCCCGATGCTCGGCGCGTCTCCGGCCCTTCCTCCGGCATAAGTGTCAGAGCCTATGTGCATGAGGCCGTTTAAAAAAGTCCCTGTCGTGACGACCACGGCGCCAGCGTGAAAGACCTTGCCTGTAGAAAGCTCTACCCCGATTGCCTTGGAGTCTTTTAAAAGTATTTTTTCGACAGTGCCTTGCCAAAGCCTTATATTCAACGCGTTTTCAAGGGCATTTCTCATGTTATTGCCTGCAATTCTCGTTCTTTCTTCTGCT
>JBBTLC010000065.1:0-3448 GCA_038068875.1 Deltaproteobacteria bacterium | reverse complement strand
ACTTTTTTGGTTACGGGCAGGACGTCGAATATTTCGGCTTCAAGGATTTTAGAAAACCTTTCGGCCTCGCCGTTCGTCATTCCTTCGCCGGAAAGGGTCTTTTTTTCTATGTCTTCAAGGAATTTCCGCATGGTTAATACGGATAACACGCCGCGGCCTCGATTGTCAACCTTAAAGTTAGAAAGGGTTGACATAATGCGCAGGGCAATTAAGGGTGTTTTTAGAGGAGCTATTTGTCTTTTTTCTTTTCCGGCGGGGTGTAGTATTTCTTGCCTTTGAGAACTTCGGGAAGATAATCCTGCTCGGCCTTCGCGTCTTTATAATTGTGAGGGTATTTGTAGTCCTTTCCGTAGCCAAGGTCTTTCATGAGGCTTGTCGGCGCGTTACGGAGGTGAAGTGGCACGGGCAGGGCGCCTTTTGCGTTGACGTCCTCTTTGGCCTCGAGATACGCCGTGTAAGAGGCGTTCGACTTCGGCGCGGTCGAGAGATACGTTACCCCGTGAGCCAAGGGTATCCAGCCCTCGGGCATTCCCACGAAATCAACGGCGTCTTTTATCGATAGGGCGAGGGTAAGGGCGGCCGGGTCCGCGTTCCCTATGTCTTCGGAGGCGAATATCACCATGCGCCTCGCGATGAAGAGCGGGTCTTCCCCGGCCTCGACCATGCGCGCAAGCCAGTAAAGAGCGGCGTCAGGGTCGCTCCCGCGCATGCTCTTTATGAAGGCCGATATGACGTTATAGTGCTCCTCGCCGGACTTATCGTAAAGAAGGGATTTTCTTTGCATGGCCTCTTTCGCGGCAGGAAGAGTTATGCGCCTTTTTCCGTTCTTGTCAGGAGAGGTTATCATGCAGGCGGCCTCAAGGGAGTTAAGCGCTTCCCTCATGTCGCCGTGGGAAAATTCCGAGATAAAATCGAGCGCGTCCTCGTTTGCTTCGGCATTCATCTTGCCGAGGCCTTTTTCGGCATCGGCCACGGCGCGCCTTAGCGTTTGCTTGATCTCCTCCTTCGCGAGCCCCTTCAATGTCAGCACCTTGCATCTCGACAGAAGAGGCGCGTTCACCTCGAAGGAGGGGTTTTCCGTGGTGGCTCCGATGAGGGTTATGGTTCCGTCTTCGACGCTGTGCAAAAACGCGTCTTGTTGGGATTTGTTGAAGCGATGGATTTCGTCAACGAAGAGGATTGTTTTTTTGCCGCGATATTGAGCCTCTTTGGCTTTACTCACGACGTCCCTTATCTCTTTTACCCCCGAAAGCACGGCTGAGAAAGAAACGAACTCGGCGTCTGTCTTTTTCGCCATTATCCGCGCCAGGGTGGTCTTTCCGCATCCCGGAGGCCCCCAGAGTATCATCGAGGGCAACTCATTACTGAGAAGGATATTTTTCAGAAATTTTCCTTCCCCCAAAAGATGCTTTTGCCCGGCGAAGCCGTTAATATCGTCCGGACGCATCCTTTCGGCTAAAGGGGCGAGCCCCGCGGCCTTAGGCGTTTTCTTTTCAAAGAGGTCCATTAATAAATGATACTATAAAAGGCAGGCGCGTGGCAACAAGGGCTGAACCCCGACCCATGCTTCGGCATGGGTACTCCGCGCAATGTTTCAATTTGCTTCTTTAACTCCCCTCCTTGACAAGGAGGGGTAGGGGGAGGTTGTCTTGAACCTGATTTTACCCCACCCGCTTCCCGTTGCATTGCGCTTCGCGCAGCAACGGGAGCCCAGCCCCTTATAAAGGGGAGGAGGAAAATGCCGTCCGCAAGGGCTGAGCCCTTGACCCGTAATGTTTCAATTATTTCCTGCGGTATATGGGCACAGGGGTTTATTAATTCATTGTGCCGTCCGCAGGACCTTGACGGTTATTTTTCGCAATGTTATAGTCAATATGTTTGGGAGGATATGATGAGTATCGTAAAAGGTTTCGATCCGTTCAAGGTTATAAAGAAGGCCCTCTCCCACGGCGGAGAGTTCTGCGACATATATATGGAGGATACATCTTCGACTTCCATCTCATGCGAGGAGGACAGGATTGAGAAGGTCGTCTCAGGCAGGGACGCGGGATGCGGCATAAGGGTCATAAAGGACTATAAGACCTATTACGTCTACACGAACGAGTTGACGGAAGAAGGGCTTTTGTCCGCGGCCTCGGTGGCGGCGAACGCCGTTGGCAAAGGTGCTTTCGAAAAGGACATATCGCTCGCGAGAAAAGACGTTGCCCCGGGTTTTTCGATAAAGAAAAAGGCGATTGACATTCCTCTCCAGACAAAGATTACGCTCGTGAAGAGAGGCAATATTGCGGGCCGCGGCGTCGATAAAAGCGTAAAGCAGGTGAAGGTGGCGTACGGCGACAGCCAAAAAAAGGTGGCGATAGTGAATTCCCTCGGCGAGTGGGTCGAGGAGGAGCTTAACTACCTCATATATTTCTGTTTCGTGGTGGCGGCCAAAGATTCGGTCATACAGACGGGCTACGAACCTGCCGGAGGAATTTTGGGTCTTGAGATGTTCGATGAAACCCCTCCCGAGCTCATAGCCGAAAAAGCCGGGAAACTCGCCGTTACGATGCTTACCGCCAGAAAAGCCCCCGCGGGAAAGATGCCGGTCGTGCTTTCGAGTTCGGCCGGAGGAACCATGATACACGAGGCGGTCGGGCACGGGCTCGAGGCCGACCTTGCGGGAGAAAAACTCTCGGTCTATTCCGGGAAACTCGGCGAGACAGTCGCGTCTCCTCTTATAACGGTCATAGACGACGGCACTATCCCGAACAAACGGGGTTCGTCTTTCTTTGACGGCGAGGGAAGCCCGACGCAACGCACAGTCCTCGTTCAAGACGGCATTCTCAAGGGTTATATGTTCGACAGGCTTACCGCCATGAAAGAAGGAGGAAAATCAACCGGCAACGGAAGGAGAGAATCCTACCGCCACCGTCCCATACCGCGCATGACCAACACCATGATAGCGCCGGGTACCGGCTCGGCGGAAGACGTAGTGAAGAGTCTTAAAAAAGGTCTCTTCGTCAAGAAGATGGGCGGCGGGCAGGTGAATACCGTTAACGGGGATTTCGTGTTCGAGGTGTCGGAAGGTTATATGATAGAAAATGGCAAGGTTTGCGAGCCGGTGCGCGGCGCGACCCTTACGGGCAACGGCCCCGAGGTTTTGAAGACCATAGACATGGTGTCGAGCGATCTGGGCTTTGGCATAGGCACCTGCGGCAAGGACGGGCAGGGAGTGCCCGTAGCCGACGCGCAGCCGACGCTTCGCATACCGGAGATAGTGGTGGGAGGCGAGACGCAGGGCTGAGCCCTGCACCCAAAATGCTTTAACTTGCGTCGTGCCGTGCAAACCACCGAGGCGTATTCATTCATTTTGCTGTCCGGCAGGACTCCGTCTGAACCTTTATCCGTCTTAGCAGCAAAAGCCCTATTGGGAAAAACGCCGCGATGACGAGTATCGCGGCCCTCT
>JBBTLC010000064.1:0-1635 GCA_038068875.1 Deltaproteobacteria bacterium | reverse complement strand
CGGTCGAGTACAGCGGGGACGTCGTAAACTACGACGTATCCCCGATAACAATATCCTGCATAAAGGGCATACTCGACAGGATAACGGACCAGTACATAAACTTCGTGAACGCGCCTCACGCGGCAAAGGAACGCGGCATAAAGGTCGTGGAGGTAAAGAGCTCGCGGGCCATAGACTTCGCAAGTAGCGTAACCATAACGGCAAAGACCAAGGAAAGGGAGCACGTCATAGAAGGCGCGCTCTTCGGAAAATCCGAGCCAAGGATAGTGAAGATAGACAAATTCTTCCTGGACGCCGTGCCCGAAGGCTACCTTCTTTTCCTGCATAACGCGGACAAGCCCGGCGTCATCGGGAACGTCGGCACGCTTCTCGGCGAAGCCAAGGTGAACATCGCGAGACTCCACCTCGGCAGGGCGGAAGCCGGAGGAGAGGCTGTTTCCATCTGGAGCATCGACGCGCCGCCCTCAAAGGGGCTTACGGACAAGATTCTTAAACTGCCCCACATGATATCGGCTATAGTGGTGAAACTTTAGTGCGGCGCCTTCTCAGTAGGACAGGCGTCCCGCCTGTCTATTAAATCGCCCCGCGCACAGGGGTGTGGATTGAAACTTATCGGCAAACGATGAAGAAAAGAACCGACAAAAAAACCAACTACCCGTCTCAGGCTCCTGCCGTGTCCCTTCCTCCGGGTGTAAAGGACTTTCTCCCTGTTGAGGCCGAAGAAATAAGCAGGATAGAAGCGGCAATCCTTTCGGTGTTCAAAAAACACGGGTTCAAGAGGGTCATAACCCCTGCGCTCGAATACGCGGACGTATTGGCCTTGGGCGTCGGCGAAACCCTCATGTCCAAGGTACTCAAGTTCATAGACCCCTCGACAGGCCGCGTCATAGCGCTCCGGCCGGACATTACGCCCCAGGTAGCAAGGCTTGTCGCCACGAGGATGAGGGACGAGTCCCTTCCCTTAAAGCTCTGCTACACCGAGAACGCCATACGCTACGCCGAAGGGGCGCGCGCCAAGGCCCGCGAAATCCTCCAGATAGGCGCCGAGCATATCTCCAAAGAGGCCTCCCCCGAGATAGACGCCGGCATGGTCGTCATGGCGATGGAGTGCCTTAAAAAAGCCGGGATAAAGAACTTCAAAATAGACATCGGGGACGTCGGCTTCGTAAGACAGGTGCTTAACGGGCTTAAGGTAAGCGAGGGGGCAAGAAAAAACATAACCGAACTTGTCGCCAAAAAAGATTCTTCGGGACTTTCCTCCTTAATCAAAGGCATGGGAAGAGCAATATCGCAACGGGAAAGGGATATGCTCATTTCCTTGACCCAACTTTACGGCGAAAAAGAAGTCGTCTCAAAAGCCGCGTCACTCGTTAAAGACCCTTCGGCGCAAGCAATGCTGAAATACCTTAAAAAAGTCCTCGACATAATATACAAAAAAGGCTTCGGCAAATACGTGACGATTGACCTGGGCGAGGTGCGCGGGTTCGACTACTATACGGGCATGATATTCGAGGCGTTTTCTCCGGGCGTGGGAAGCCCGCTCCTTAGCGGAGGCCGCTACGACACGCTCATATCCAACTACGGATACAAGGTAAAGGCGTCGGGCTTCGCGTTCGACGCGGAAAATCTGATTTC
>JBBTLC010000063.1:0-2553 GCA_038068875.1 Deltaproteobacteria bacterium | reverse complement strand
CGCATGAATGCGAGACCTCGCCTGCGGCGGGTAAAGGGGAGGAGAAAAATGCGCGCCACAAGGGACTTATCAATTCATCCGCCTCAGGCGGACCGTCCGCAACCCGCCCTAACGGTTTACACCAATATCTTTTTCTGATATGCTTTATAAAAATAAAAGTAAAAAAAGGCTCTATGACGCAAGCAAGGACACCTCACAAAAAACCGAGACTCGCGTTCTTTTCCTTCACCTGCTGCGAAGGCTGTCAGCTGACGGTCTTGAACTGCGAAGACGAATTCCCCGACATAGCCGAACTCGTGAACATAGTAAACTTCAGGGAAGCGATAGACGAAAAATCCGACGACTACGATATAGCCTTTATCGAGGGAAGCGTAAGCAAAACGGAAGAAATAGAAAAACTCAAAAAGATAAGGGCCTTGGCCAAGGTCGTTGTGTCTTACGGCGCCTGCTCCGCCACCGGGGGCATAAACTGCCTCAAGAACCGCTTTCCAATCGAAGAGGTAAAAAGAATGGTTTACGGCAAGGACGCGGCCTCGCACAGGCTTATAGACACCATACCGGTAATGCCGATTGATTCCGTCATAAAGGTTGATCACTACATTTACGGATGCCCCATACTCAAGAAAGACTTTCTCCACACCCTGACCTCCCTTCTCCTCGGCAAAAACCCGGAGACGCCAAACTACCCGGTCTGCACAGATTGTAAAAGGGCCGGCAATATATGCGTCTTCGAGCGCGGCATGACCTGCGTCGGGCCGGTTACAAGGGCCGGATGCGAGGCCATATGCGTAACCTACGGCGCGGTTTGCTGGGGATGCCGCGGGCTTGTGGGCGACCCGAACATAAACGCCCACGCCGAAACCCTTAAACGCTACGGCCTTGACGCGGAAGGCATTACGCGTAAGTTCGACCTCTACGCCTTATGCGAAATGAAAAAATTCACGGGGAAATAGCATGCACAAAGACCACGACATAAACGTCAACGAGGTTACCCGTGTCGAGGGGCACGGCAATATCGTCATAGACATAAAAAACGGCGTGATAAAGGAACTCAAACTCGAGATAATCGAATCCCCGAGGTTTTTCGAGGCCATGCTCGTCGGACGCAGATACGACGAGGCCCAGCACATAATGAGCCGTATTTGCGGCATATGCGCCGTAAGCCACACCTCAGCCTCGCTCAAGGCCGTTGAATCGGCCATGGGAATGACAATATCCGCCCAATCAAGGCTCCTGCGCGAATTGGCGTTCGCCGGGGAAACTCTCCAGAGCCATATACTTCACCTTTATTTTTTGGTATTGCCGGATTTTCTCGGCGAAGGAAGCATACTGCCCCTCATAAAATCTCATCCAAAGGCGGCAAAGCTCGGACTGAATCTCAAAAACCTCGCGAACGAAATCTGCAGAATCGTCGGAGGCAGACACATACACCCGATATCCCTGTGGCCGGGCGGAGTTCTGCATACGCCTAAGAAAACAGAACTCAGGCAGCTCAAAACCAAACTCGTCTCGTCCCTCGCCATGCTTGAAGAAACAATCGAGATGTTTGCGGGCTTCACTGTCCGCAGGTTCGAAAAAGACCGCGAATACGTCTCTCTTAAGGCGAAATTGGGCTACGCCCTCTACGACGGAGTCCCGTACTCGAACGAGGACGGCGAGATAGGCGCTGACAATTTCGCGAAGGCCGTAAAAGAATTCATGGTTCCCCACTCCGCGGCCAAGCACGCTAAGACAAAACGCGGCGCCTACATGGTCGGGGCGCTGGCGAGGCTCAATAACAATTTTAAATGCCTCTCCCCCCGCGCCAAAAAAAGCGCCGAAAGGCTCGGGGTAACGGCGAAGTCGAACAACCCGTTCCTGAATAACCAAGCCCAGCTCGTGGAATGCGTCCACGTTACCGAAGACGCCGTAACGATTACCGAAAAACTCCTCGCGACCGGACTTAAAGAAGAAAATCCGGTAAAACCAAAAACGTACGGCAAAGGCGTCGGAATAGTCGAAGCCCCGAGAGGCACCCTCTTCCACGAATACACGATAAACAAAAGCGGTCTCGTGGAGAAAGCGAACTGCATAATACCGACGGCGCAAAACCTGCGTTCCATGGAAGACGACTTGCGCGGATTCGTGCCATTGATACTCGACAAGAGCAAAGTCGAGATAACCATGGCAATTGAGGCCCTCGTCCGCGCCTACGACCCGTGCATATCCTGCTCCACGCACATAATGAACGTCAAATTCGCCTGACAGGTTGCGAAAAAATCCAAGACTTGTTCAGGCTGCTCAAAAAGTTCCAGATGCAAGGCGTCGAGAAGTGAGGCGGGGCACCCATCCATTGGATGGGTCGGCGTATTTTTATATACGCCGCAACGACGAGCGACGAAGACAACGCAGCAGATGGACTTTTTCAGCAGCCTGCTACTAAAACGATACGGAGCTTGCCATGCCTACCAAGGCCCTCATAATAGACGACGACGCGGACCTCATCGAGGCGTTGAAACTCGTCCTCGAAAGCAAGGGCTACGAGGTGCATTCCGCGCCCGAAGGCGAAAGCGG
>JBBTLC010000062.1:0-1218 GCA_038068875.1 Deltaproteobacteria bacterium | reverse complement strand
CGAACATCTGCAATAAGGCGCGGAAGCTCAAGAAGGTTTCTTACGACGAGATGCTCGAGATGGCGAGCCTCGGCGCCAAGGTTTTGCAGACGCGGTCAGTCGAGTTCGCCAAAAAATACAACGTCCCGGTCATGGTAAGGTCTTCTTTTACCGACGCCGAAGGCACTTTGGTGTGCAAGGAGGATGAGGACATGGAAAAGGTAGCGGTTTCCGGCATCACGTACAATAAGAACGAGGCCAAGATCTCGGTCGTGCGGGTTCCGGACAAGCCCGGCATAGCGGCGAAACTCTTCCGCCCTCTGACCGAGGCCGGGATAAACGTCGACATGATAGTGCAGAACATAAGCCACGACGCGCATACCGACCTGACGTTTACCGTGGTGAAGGACGATTTCAAAAAGGCGTTCGAACTCGTTAAAAAGGTCGCTAAGGGAATCGAGGCGCGGGATGTGATAGGGGACACTAACATAGCGAAGATATCAATTGTCGGCGCCGGCATGAGGAGCCACGCCGGAGTCGCGTCCCTTATGTTCGAAACGCTCGCAAAAGAAGGCGTAAACATACAGATGATATCCACCTCCGAGATAAAGATATCCTGCGTAGTTGACATAAAATACGCGGAACTCGCGGTCAGGGTCCTTCACGACGTGTTCGAATTAGGCAAGGAAGATGTGGAAGAGGAGAGGTAAGGAAGTCTTTCGATATGTCCGATAAAACACCGAATAAGGTATTCCTATACGACACCACCCTCCGGGACGGTGCGCAGGCCGAGGACGTGAATTTCTCGGTCGAGGACAAGGTGCGCGTGGCGCATGCCCTCGACTCCCTGGGCATACATTATATAGAGGGCGGTTGGCCCGGCAGCAATCCGAGGGACGTAGAGTTTTTCTCGAACATGAAAAAGGAAAAATTCAAGACCTCTAAGCTTGCGGCCTTCGGCTCCACGAGGCGTCACGGAATAAAGGCAAAGGACGACGCGAACGTAAAGGCCCTTCTCAAGGCAGAAACTCCGGTCGTTACCATAGTCGCGAAGAGCTGGAAGTTTCAGGTTACGGAGGCTCTGCGCGTTTCTCTCGAAGAAAATCTCGACATGATATTCGACACGGTTTCATACCTCAAGAAAAGGGTAGGCGTTGTATTTTTCGACGCCGAGCATGTCTTCGACGGCTACAAGGACGACCCGGTGTACGCGTTTAAGGAGCTTCGCGCGGCAGAGGA
>JBBTLC010000061.1:0-1462 GCA_038068875.1 Deltaproteobacteria bacterium | reverse complement strand
TTCTTATCCTCGGGGCCGACTATAGATATGACGTAGCGGTCGAGTGTAATGTATTTTTTCGCCGCCGCGAGGACGTCTTCCGTTGTGACGGAGTCGATGTTTCTCACGTATCTCTTGAAGTTATCGTAACCGAGCCCGAGAAGTTCGTTGTTGGTCATGTCCGAGGCCTGGGCCGAGACGGACTGGAGCGACATGTCGTGGTTTCCCGTGAGAGAGCCTTTGGCCCTTTCGAGTTCCTCCTTGGAAACCTTCTCCTCGGTTATCTTTTTTAATTCCTCCGTGATGCCCGTTATCGCCGCTTCTTTTTTGCCTGGCGCGGTTCCGATATACACGCCGAACGTTCCCGGTTCGACGCCCGGCCTCGCGAAGGCCGAGAGCGAGTAGGCGAGGCTCTTTTTATCCCTGAGTTCGATAAAGAGTCTCCCGCCCTGACCGCTCAATATCTCGGTCAGCACTTCCGTCGCGTAGATGTCTTTCGAGAGCACGGTCGGCCCGATGAAACCCATGCCTATGTTGGTTTGCGCCTTGTCTTTGTACTCTCCCGTGGATATGATGCCTTGCGGCAAGGCGTCTATCTGTAAGGCAGGCATAGGTCCGGCTTTACGGTCGAATCCCTTGAACGCGTCTTTAATCTTCTCGACGGCATAGTCCGCGGATACGTCTCCGACTATCGTAAGTATCATCCGCGAGGGGACGAATATTGTTTCGTAGTGCTTCGATAAGTTTTCTTTTTTAAGCGCGCTCACGACCTCCGGCGCTCCGGAGACCGTCATGCCGTAGGGGTGTTTTTTGTAGAGTTCCCTGTAGAGGAGCTTGAACGTGTAGCCCGGCAGATAGTCTTCCTCTTTTTTTATGGCGGCGAGGATGTCTTTTCTGAGTTTTTCCATTTCGTCTTCCGGAAAACTCGGGTTTTGAACGACGTCGGCGAAAAGGATTAGCCCCTTGTCGAAGAATTTCGAAAGGAAATTCGCCTGAACCCCGGACGAGTTTTTCCCCGAGAAGCCGTTTATGCCGCCGGCCATGCCCTCGATCTCGCCTGCGAGCTCGATGCGTTGCATCTTCTTCGTTCCGTAGGTAAGCATGGCGGCGGTGAAGTTGCCGATGCCGTTCGTAGCCTTGTTTTCGAAGCGGAGCCCGCCGGGGAAGGCCGCGTACATCGCCACAGTCGGGTTAGAGCGGTCTTCCTTGACTATGACGGTTATGCCGTTTTCGAGCTTGACCTTGGTTATGCCGTTTTGCGCGTCCTTTTTAGCCTGTTTGAGTTTTTTGCTCCAAGCCTTGTTTACGGCCTTCCCGAGGGTTTTTTCCCGGAACGCCTGCCCGTCGGATTCCGGCGCCACCGCGACGATTGTCATGTTGGTTTTATTCAGGTATTTTTTTAATACTGCCTGCACGTCGTCCTTCTCGACGCCCCTTATGCCGACGAGGTATTTCTTTTCGTAAGAGAGGTCTCCGGCCGAGG
>JBBTLC010000060.1:0-6158 GCA_038068875.1 Deltaproteobacteria bacterium | reverse complement strand
CTTCAACCTGCCTCTTTAACTCCCCTCCTTACCAAGGAGGCGGGGTACCCATGCGAAGCATGGGTCGGGGAGGTTGTCTTACCCCACCCCGCCTCCCCTTATAAAGGGGAGGAGAAAAATGTGCGGCCACCGGGGTCTATTCATTCATCGTGCCGTCTATTAAGTATGGCAATGCCTTTTCCGTCGGTCGTCACAATAACGGCGCCGCTAATGTCCGTCCTATAAACGGCCGCCCCCGCCCTCGCGTATCTTTCCATGACATCTCCGTCAGGCATGCCGAACGGATTCACGAACCCCGAAGACACTATGGCGATAGAGGGGCTCACCTTCTTGATAAAACTCTCGCTCGAAGACGTAGAGCTTCCGTGGTGCGGCACCTTTATGACATCCGCCGATATGTCATTATTCAAAAACGCGGCCTCCGGCCTAAACCCTATGTCTCCTGTAAAAAGAAAACTCCGCGTCCCCTTCGTAAGCCTTAAAACCATCGAGGCGTCGTTTATGTCCTGGCCTGAGCCTTTTCGCGGATTAAGGAACTCGACCCTGACCCCGTTTATCTCGATATCAGGCGTTTCGTCACGAACGACGTTGAGCTTTACGGATTTTTCTCTGATTGCCTTAACAAGTTTCGGGTCAAGCCGTCCCATGCCGTTCCACCAGAACTCATCCGGGAGGAAATTTTCGACGATGAACGCCATCCCTCCCATGTGGTCTCTCTGGGCGTGGCTCAAGACCGCGTAATCCAGCTTGGTTATCCTCTTATCCCAGAGAAACGGCGCCACAATCATCTTTCCGGTGTCAAAATCAATGCCGTAAAAACCCCCCGCGTCTATGAGCATGAATTTTCGTCTTTGCCCTTGGTATTCGGGAAACTCGACGAGGGCGCTGTCCCCCTGGCCTACGCTTATGAAAGTAACCTTTAAATCCCCGCCCTTCAGAGCGGCGTAACGCGAGTAACCCCATACCGTCGCAAAGGCCGCAATAAAGAATATAAAAACAAAAAACGCCAAACGGCTTTTTCTTACGCCGGGCAGGCACGCGAGGCCGCAATAAAAAATCATTATCTCAAGGAGCGTCGGCGTCGCCACGCGCAAATAAGAATATTCAAAACCCGATATGAATTCCATCGCCCGCACCATAAAGCCCGTAAGGACGCCGGCAAAACGCATCGCTAACTCCGCCGCTGCGTGCCACACCGGTAAAAGCACGAAAGAGATAAGCCCCGCAGGCACGACTGCCGCGGTAACCGGCACGGCTACGATATTGGCGACGAGTGCGGTCGTGGAAACGCCGTTGAAATAATAAGCGCTTAAGGGATACGTGCCGAGTATCGCGGCCAAAGACACGGTAAGAAAGACTGTAACCTTGCGCAAAAACCTTCCCTGAATTCCGGAGACATTCTCCTCTCCGGCGAAAAACCAAGCATTCAGGCCCGGCGCGAGGCAGGCCATGGAAATCACGGCCGCGAAGGAAAGCAAAAACGAAACGTCCCACAAAGACCCGGGCGCCGCCGCTAACACAGCCAAAGCGGCAAGGGCTATGGCGCTATATATGTCGCGCACCTTGCCGGAAAGCATCGCAAGAATGAAGACCGCGACCATAATCGCCGCGCGCTGCGTCGGCACGGAAAACCCGGACATGACCGCGTAGGCCGCGACAGGCAAAATTGACACGGCAAGGGAAAGCTTTCTTGCGTTTATCGCGAGGGTAACGCGCCTGCTTCTCCTTAAAAGCCAAAAAACCGCGACATAGGAGATCCACGCCACAAAGCCGACATGAAGTCCTGATACGGAAAGCACGTGCGCCGTGCCGGTAGATATAAAGGCGTCGTTAGTTTCCGCCGCAATAGCGTTTCTCTCGCCTATCAAAAGGGCTTTAATAACGCCGCTGTTCGCACCGAGGGAAGAATCCATAAAATCGCCGAACCGCTCCCTTAACGCGGAAAACCGGGTTAAAAAACCGCCACCGTCTCCTACTTTTACTATAAGCCCGTCTTTTACGTAACCCCTTGCGAAAATCCCGCTACTCGCGAAACGCCGCCTGTAATCGAACTCGCCGGGATTGCCGAAGTTTCTTATCTCTTTAATGCGGCCCGCGAAAATAATCCTGTCTCCGTTTCCCGCGCGAAACGCATTGCCGTGTGAAACGAGGAGTATCCTGCCTGAGGCCGGCTTCCACGCCCCGTCCGCGAAGACGCGCTCCGCCTCGACATAAAACGAGGTATCCGGCCCGCCAACCGAAGGAAGGCCGGTTACAATGCCATAAACCCTTACCGCGCCTTTATTCGAATAATCCGTTATATGCCCCGGCGGAAAATCCGAATCGAGCGCGGGACCGAGGAATAACGCGCCGAGGAAGAAAAAGGAAGGAACGGCAAAAAGCGCGTTCGTCTTGAATCTTTTAAAAACCGCCGCGACAAGCGGCAAAAGGGAGATAAAAAGCAGACCGGCGTGTTGCCAACCCGGGAGGCCGGAATATTCGGCAAAGACAAGCCCCGCGATGAACGCGACGGTAAGAGGCGCCATGGGACGAAGAGATATCCGGGAATAAAGCGTTTTCATATGCATGGCGTCGAAACCTTATGCGCATTACCGAGCGGCTATACGGAAAGTTCCCTCTTAATGTCGTTCGCGAGCTTTTCGGTTATGCCCGGCACCCCGGTAAGTTCGCCAAGAGAGGCGTTTTTAACGCCTTCGAGGTCTCCGAACCTTTCGAAAAGCGCCGACCTTTTCTTAGGCCCTACGCCGGGTATGGTTTCAAGAATCGAGGTAACCGCGCCGCGCCTAAGCCTCCTGTGATAGGTTATGGCGAACCTGTGCGCCTCGTCCCTTATGCGCCTTAAAAGCAGGTCTCCCGGCGAACCCTCTTTCAGGAAAACCGGATCCTTCGCGCCCTTAAGATATATCCTTTCGTGCTTCAAGATCTTTTTCTTGCCGGGCCTTTGCGTAAGCTTTTCTTTCGCTATGGCAACGACCGGAGTTTTGGCCCCTATCCCGTCCAATACCTTGAGGGCCATCGAAAGCTGGCCCTTGCCGCCGTCAACGAGTATCAGGCCGGGATGTCCGGACGAGTCCTTATATCTTCTTGAAAGCGCCTCATGCATCATGGCGTAGTCGTTCGGCCCTTCGGTCAAACGTATCTTATATAAGCGGTATCGGGTCTTATCGGGAACGGCGTTAACGAACACGACCATGGCTCCGACCGCCATATCTCCTCCGATATTGGATATGTCGAAGGCCTCGATGACGGACGGAAGGTTCGGAAGCCTAAGCCTTGTCTTTAAGTCAACGAGCCCCTGCGGCGTTTCCCTGTCCTTGAGCAGCAGCCTCTTTAGCGCCGCTTGAGCGTTCTCATTAGCCATTGAAACGAGCCTCATTTTTTTCCCGCGCTTCGGAACGTAAACCCTCACAGCCTTGCCGCTCTTTTTATCGCTCAAGAACGAAGAGAGGGCCGCGCAGTCGTTAACCTGAAAAGGCAGAAGCACCTCGTCCGGGAGAAACCTCCCGGCCGCGTATAACTGCGAAAGGAAAGAACTCATGACTTCTTCCGAGGGCAATTCGACTTTACAAAAAGAAAAATCCCTTGCGCCGGTTATCCTTCCGTCGCGCACGAAAAGCGCCTGTATCACCACGTCCCCGCCACGCCTTAAGAACCCGAACACGTCCGAATCAATGCCGGGCCGCCCCACGACCTTCTGCTCCTCGAGCATGCCTTCTATGGCAAGAGACCTGTCCCTCCATTTGGCGGCGTCCTCATAGTCCTCGCGGCCGGAGGCCTCAAGCATCTTTTTCTTGAGCCGCAAGACGACCTCGCGGTTACGCCCGTCGAGAAATAATATCGCCTCTTGAACCAGTTCCGCGTAGGACTGCTCGCTTATAAGCCCTGCGCAAGGCGCGCCGCATACGCCTATCTGATAGTCGAGGCACGGCCTTACCCTGTTCCTGAACTCGTGCGACGAGCAGGAGCAAATGGGGAATAGTTTTCTCAAAAACTTTACGATATCTCTCACGTCGCGCGAAGACGCGTAAGGGCCGAAGTATCGGGCTCCGTCGTCTTTTATTCTCCTTACGACGGATATGCGCGGGAACTTTTCCTGGACGGTCAGTTTTATGCTTACGTAGGTTTTATCGTCCTTCAAGCGGATATTGTAGCGGGGTTTGTGCTTCTTCAAGAGGATATCCTCGAGGATGAGGGCCTCTTTTTCGTTTGCCGTTACTATGTACTCTATCCGTTTTACCCTTGAGGCAAGGTATTTGACCGCGTATCGCCCGTCGCCGTGCTTACGGAAATACGACCTCGCGCGAGCCCTTATGTTCTTTGCCTTGCCTATGTAGAGGATTTCCCTCTCCCCCTTCATTATGTAAACGCCGGGAGAAGAGGGAAGGGAGTTTATATCGTCCTCGAGTGTCATACCTGCGGACGGCACCATGAATCAATAAGCCTCTGCGATTATATGCCGCAAGGAATTGTTAAAACATTTCGGGTGCAGGAGTCACCCCTGCCTGCGGACGGCACCATGAATCAATAAGCCTCTGTGGCGCGCATTTTTCTCCTCCCCTTTATAAGGGGAGGCTGGGTGGGGTAAAAACAAGCTCAAAACAACCTCCCCGCTTCCCCTTGCATTGTCCGCCTGCGGCGGACGCAAGGGGAGCCTGCCTCCTTGGTAAGGAGGGGAGTTGCAGAGGTAAGTTAAAACATTGCGGGTGCGGGGAGGTCACCCCTGCCTACTTAGCCCGCTCTATGTATTTACCTTCCTCGGTGTCTATCCTTAAAACCTCGCCCACCTCTATGAACTGCGGAACGTTCACGACAAGCCCTGTTTCGAGGGTGGCGGGCTTTTGCGACGCGGTTACCGTCGCGCCCCTCATGTTCGGCTGTGTATCCACGACCTTCAACTCTATGGTCCTCGGAGGCGTTACCCCGACGGGCCTGCCCTCGTAAAACTCCACCGCGAACTTGACGTTCGGAAGAAGATAAAACTTCATACCGCCCATGGACTCGTCATCTATGGCAACCTGCTCGTAGTTCTCGGTATTCATGAAGTGGTGTTGTCCGTTACCTGAATACATGTACTCGAGCTCAATCGTCTCCAATACCACCCTCTCGACCTTGTCGCTCGAACTGAAACGGTGCTCAAGGCTTCTGCCGCTCTTCAGGTTTCTCATCTTAACGTGGACCATGCCCCTAAGGTTGCCCGGCGTATGATGCTGGATGGTCATCACCAGATGAGGCTCTCCGTTAAAAAGGATTTTCATTCCGACCCTTAACTGTGTTGCCTGAAGCATTTAGGTGTTGCTCCTCTCAAAAGATTTTTAACAAAATATTTTAACATAAAATCAAGAAAAAGGCCAATACGCAGGCCTGCTTTAATGTCAATTATTTTGTGTCATAAAAAAAGGGGGAAGATAAACTCCCTGCCGCAAGGGCTGAGCCCCGACCCATGCTTCGTCCGCCTAAGGCGGAGTGCCCCGCATAATGTTTTAATTAGCCTCGTGTCCGCCCGCCAATAATAATGGCGGGCGGACGCACTACAATGGCCTATTAATTCATTTTGCCGTCCGCAAGGACTACTTTCCTTCCGGAACCCGCTTCTTGACGATGCCCATGGTATTTACGGAATTAAGCTTCTTGAAGATGAGGTCGAACCTGTCCTCGAGCTCCGCCCCGATCCTTGCTTTATTGTCCTCCGGCATGTTCCATACCTTTTCCTTGAAAGGGCCAAAGGCCTTTTTCCTCGTCTTGTAGATAAACTGCTCGTCAGTCTCGCCTTCTTTTTTCTCGGACGCGCACTTGGTTCTCAGATAAGAGTACATGTCCTCTTTGAGCGGAGCGGGAAAGGCCTTGCTCTCGTAGACAAGATTCTGAAAACCCGTCGCGAGATGCACCTCTGCCGCGCCCTTTTTCGTGAATATGTCGAACGCGTCATCCGGCAAAGTGCTTGCCCCGTGCTGCACCACGCCCGCGAGGCCGTAATCCTTCCTCGACATGGCGGAGAGTTTCTCTATGGTGTCGAAATCCACCTTGACCTTTGCTATCGAGCCGTCCGGCAAGACCACCCCTCCGTGGCTCGTGCCTGTCTGTATGCTGATTTTACTTATGCCCTTAATCTTGCCGCCGAGTATACCGAGGTATCCGTCCATGAAGGCCTTTAATTCTTC
>JBBTLC010000059.1:0-5718 GCA_038068875.1 Deltaproteobacteria bacterium | reverse complement strand
CGCCGCTGGGCGTGGGTGCCCCGAAAGGGGCTGGGTTCCCGTTGCCGCGAAGCATTGCAACGGGAAGCGGGGGGATTAAGGGCAACGTGAAAGACAGGTATGTTTTCATAGAGACGTTAGGATGCCAGATGAATGAGAACGATTCGGGCCGGATGTTCGAGTTTTTGAAGGCCGCTAACTACTTGGCCGCGGATACGCCTGAAAAAGCCGACCTCATACTCATAAACACGTGCTCCGTACGCGACAAGGCCGAGCATAAGGTCTATTCAGCCGCCGGAAGATTTAAGGGGCTTAAAAAAAACAACCCTGAGCTTATATTCGGCATAAGCGGCTGCGTGGCCCAGCAGGAGGGCGACAGGCTTTTTAAAAAGATACCCCATCTCGACATGGTTGTCGGCACGGCCAATATACACAGGCTTCCGGCGCTTGTCAACGAAGTCAGGGAAGGCAAGAGAAAAGTAGTCGAGACCGGTTTCTTTAACGAGATAAGCGTTGATGAGTATCCCTCAGAAGGGCTTACCTCCGACGGCGTAAAGTCGTTCGTCAGCGTGATGCGCGGGTGCGATAACTTCTGCGCTTATTGCATAGTGCCTTACGTCAGGGGCAAAGAGGCGAGCCGCCCGGCCCTTGATGTGCTTACAGAGGCGAGAAACCTCGCGAAGAGGGGCGTAAAGGAAATAACGCTCGTCGGCCAGAACGTAAATTCTTATTCCGGAGGCGTCAAGTTTCCGGAACTCCTTAAGATGGCATGCGGGGTTAACGGCATAGAACGGGTCAGGTTCGTAACGTCTCATCCGAAGGACATGTCGCTTGAACTTATCCGCGCCTTCGGGGAAGAGGAAAAACTCGCACGGAGCGTGCATCTGCCGTTGCAGTCCGGAAGCGACAGGGTTCTTGAGATGATGAATAGAGGCTATACAGTGGAAAGTTACATGGAAAAGATAGGGCTCTTGAAAGACCTTTACCCGGATATTTCAATTACGACCGACATCATAGCGGGCTTCCCCGGCGAGAGCGACGATGACTTCATGAAGACCATGGACGTCGTCAGGAAGGTGGAATTCGACGGGATGTTTTCTTTTAAATATTCGCCGAGGCCCATGACGAAGGCGGCAAAGTTTCTCGGACAGGCGGACGACGAGACCAAAAAGAAAAGGCTTTTGGCGCTCCAGTCCGAGCAGAAGGAGATTACTATTAAAAAGAATTTCCTCCTTGAGGGTAAAACAGTGGAGGTGCTTGCCGAGGGAGTAAGCAAAAATTCGCCGGAGAAACTTGTCGGCAGAACGTCTTGCGGAAGGCTCGTAAACTTCCGCGGCGAAGCGGGGCTTACGGGCAGCATTGTCCGGGTGAAAGTCGTTGAATCTTGCGCGAACTCGCTTAAAGGCGAACTCGTTTCAAGGACGGAGGTATCGAAGCCGTGATGGTGGAAATGAAGGTAACGGGGCTTACGGTGGATCCGTTCTCCAACGCGCCGGTGCTCCTTTTGAGGAACGCGGACAATACCCATACCTTGCCCATATGGGTCGGCATACTCGAGGCGAGCGCCATAGCTTCGGTTTTGGAGAAGCTCAAGTTTTCGAGGCCGATGACGCACGACCTCATGGTAGATTTCCTGTCTTCCATGAACGTGAGGCTCATAAAGGTCGAGGTTAACGACATGCGCGATAACGTTTATTACGCGACTATCCACATGGAAAAGGGCAGGAGCAGTTACGCGGTGGACGCGAGGCCGAGCGACGCGATAGCGCTCGCGCTCCGGACAGGGGCGCCTATATTCGTGGACGAGGAAGTTCTCGGTAAATCAAAAACCATAGACCTGAGGATAAAGGAAGGAAAGACGCCGGAGGAGAGCAAGAGCTGGATTGAGACTCTGGAGGAATTTTCCCCCGAGGCGTTCGGAAAATATAAAATGTAGCGCAGGAGCCGGGGCGCCGGTAAAACCAGGCGCCCATTAAAGACATGGAACAGGCGAAGAAAGACATCCCGGAAAAGAAGTTCTCGCTTCTTGACGAGTCGAAAAAGATCTTCGAGAGCCGTTTCTACGACTCGTTTTTCGTCGGCGAGTACGGCAAGCTCGAAGGCGTGCGCTCGGAAAGATACGGGCTGCCTTTTTCCGTGGTAATACTCCACATCGATTCTTTCTACGGCGGACAGAAAGTTCCTCCCAAGAAAGACCTCCTCGAGTTTTTGAAAAAACTCGTCAACACCGTTTTGAAGGTCATAAGAAGCTGCGACGTCGCGGGGATGCTCGAAGATAAAAGGATAGTCGTTATACTCCCTCATACGGATTATTTCGGGGCGCTTATAACGATAAAAAAGATCTCCAAGGCGCTTGAGTTCATGACGACTCAGGGAGAACCTTACGCGTCCATAGTCTATTCTCATGCCAATTCCCCGAAGGATGCCAAGGGTTACGGGGAACTCGTGTCCTTCGCTTCGAAGCGCATTTCGGAGATAAGGGAGTCCATTTGGGAACGGATGAAGCTTAAGAACAAGTACTTCTGGGAGGTCATGGCCCTGATTACCGAGCAGTCCCATAAAGACTTCGAGCACGCGACCTTCGAGACCGGCTCGAACGGAGCGTTACAGAATAATTTCATACAGAAGATAAATGAGATCATAGTTCAGGAGATCGCGAGGCGCCCCGGGAAAAGAGGTCTTCTGTATATAGCGGCCAAGGAAGGCATTTCCAACCAGATTATAAGGAAGTATCTGGAAGCCATACCCAAGACCTCCACGAGGGTATACCTCGTCGGGCCCGGAGGGAAAGATTCCGCCTCCGAGATAAAGAACGCGACCACCATAAGCATAAACGACGCGCGGTTCGAGAATAACATGTTTACCTTCTATCTTAACGAAGACTCCGCTTATGCCTTAATCTGCAAAGAAAACTGGGGCGAGGCGCTCACCTGTTTCCACACTTCGGACCCGTACTTTGTCGAGGGAATAATAACCAAATTTCAGAGGGATTATTCCCTTCAGGAGCACGTCTGATGGCGGGCAGGAACATAGTCCTTCTGGCGCTCAAGGAAAAGGAAGAGCGCGATAAGTTCGTAAAATTCCTCGATGGCAAGGGGTTTGATTCTCTTTCCGTCGGCGATGGCGCCAAGGCCATAGAGATAGCCTTGAAGGAGGCCGTTTCTCTTATAGTGGTTGACCTGACATTGCCTGTCATAAGCGGGGAGAGGCTTTTCCAGATACTCAAGAATAATCCCAAGTCCTCCAAAATACCTTTCATATTTCTTTCCGACACTCAGGTGGAGATACGCGGCTTTAGGGTGGGAACCGACGTCCTACTCATGAAGCCTTTTAAATGGGAGGAAATGTACGGGCATATAAAGAGGGTCGAACTCATTAAGGGCGACGATTCCGAAGGCGGTAAGGACATACAGGGCAAGCTCTCGCAGATGTCGCTCGTTGATATACTCCAGATATTGCACTTCAACAAGAAAGAAGGCGAACTCTTCATAACCTCCGGCGCCTTGGCGGCTATCGTTTACATAAAGGACGGCAATATCTATAACGCCTCTCTTGGCGAGGTTGAAAGGGAAAAGGCCCTTTACAGGCTTCTTTCGTGGCAAGAAGGAACGTTCGAATTCCACCCGACTGCCGTTACGACGCCGCAGCGCATACAGGGCACCGCGGGGAACCTCCTTATGGAGGGGATGAGGCAATTGGACGAGTTTGAAAAGGCGCGGGATCTTTTTCCCGAAGGCGATTCCGTATTGAAAACCAGCATAGACACTACGACCCTGCCTAAGGGGTTGAAGCCCATAATATACGAGATACTTTTTCTCATTGAGTATTATCCGAGGGTGAACGACCTTGTTGACCATTGTTCTTTCCCCGATTACGACGTCTTCAAAACCCTTTCGAGCCTGCTTACGAGGCGCATCATAGAAGAGATAAAAAGCGCGCCGAAGACGGAGAAGGTGTCGGAGGAGTTCGTAAGTCCCACCCTCGCCATAAGGGTGAAGGAAAAGGTCATAACAAGATGGGCGGACATGCTGAGCGTTAATTTCGGCAGGTTTTTTCTTACGGCCGCGAATCAATCGTACGTAAAGGATTTTCTGATGGCGTGCAAGAGCCTGCCTGATTTTTCGGTCGACAGGAAGCTCGCCGCGTCGTCGAGAGACGTAAACGAGAACACGTTCGGAGAGGTGGGTTCTCTTAACCTTTACGGGGACATGGACGTCGTGCTTTTTTCCGTCCCGGCCTCGGGCGGCATGGGGCCGTTTCTTAACGCTTTTATTGCCAATCTTATAGGCATGGCGGTCATCTGGGGCGACGAGGATGATGAGGTGCTGAAGGAGTTCGCGAACACAAGGAAAGAAATAACCTCGAGACGGAGGATTCCCGTGCTTTACATATACGCGGGCAAGGCCGCGCTCGGCAAGGAAGCGGCCCTTAAGTACAGACACATCCTCAATATAAAGGCCGACGAACCGATATTCACGCTCAGCCGGACCAAAGAGTTCGCGTATAAAATATTTCAGGAATTATTCGAAGAACTGGTCAGGGAAGATTATATATCAACCGGAAACTACGCATGATAGACCTCCACACGCACACCTTCCACTCGGACGGGGCGCTTGTTCCGTCCGAACTCGCGGCAAGGGCCTTTGCCAAGGGATATAAGGGCTTGGCGATAACCGACCACGCGGATTTTTCCAACATTGCCGACATAGCGGGAAAGCTTCGCGCCTTCGTCTCAACTCTTCCCGTGGACGCGGGCATGAAAGTAGCGGCCGGAATCGAGATCACTCACGTTCCTCCTTCCCAAATAAAGGCGTTGTGTGAAAAAGGACGCGGTCTCGGCCTGGGACTTATAGTGTGCCACGGCGAAACCATCGTGGAACCTGTCATGAAAGGCACGAACGTCGCCGCGATAGAGGCAGGCGTGGATATTTTGGCGCATCCGGGGCTTGTTACCGAAAAGGAGTGCGTTCTGGCGAAGCAAAATTCCGTCTTCTTTGAGATAACGGCGAGAAAAGGGCACAGCCTCACGAACGGGCACGTCGCGGCCATGGCCAGAAAATACGGCGTGGGACTCGTTCTTAATACGGACGCCCATTCGCCGGAAGATATAATAACGGACGAGTTCGCGTTAAAGGTCGCGCTCGGCGCCGGTATTACCGGGGTTGAATTCGAAAGGATGAAGGAGAATGCGAGAGTTCTTTTTGAAAAGGCGCTGTCATAGCGTTGCTTTATCTTTGACTCTGCTTTTTATTTACGGCTGCGCCGTAAGCGGCGGCGGCGAGGGTTTGTCTTCGGATTCAAAGTGGCCTACTTATCTTCATGACGCAGGGCGCAGCGCGTATTCGTCCGGGGGAATTGATTTCCCGGCGGCCGGTCTTTGGAGCAAGAAGATTCTTCCGTTCTTTTCGAGCGGCGAAGGATTTATCGTATCTCCGGTTATTTTAGACGGCGTAATTTACGTTGGTTCAGCCGGTAAAAGGTTTTACGCCCTGGATATTGAAACAGGCGGCGCCATTTGGTCTTTCAAAACCGATTCGCCGGTGGAGGCCCCTGCAAGCGTTGACGAATCGAGGGTCTATTTCGGGACATCGGAGGGGACCTTTTATTGTCTTGACAGGAATACCGGCTTTGAGCTCTGGAAGTTCAAGGCGCGCTCCGAGACGCATTCGGCTCCCACGCTTTACAACGATTACGTGTACCTGACGGCTGCCGATA
This sequence comes from Deltaproteobacteria bacterium, assembly GCA_038068875.1. Lineage (GTDB taxonomy): Bacteria > Desulfobacterota > GWC2-55-46 > GWC2-55-46 > DRQE01 > JBBTLC01. The sequence goes on along the minus strand of JBBTLC010000059.1, from coordinate 24 downwards.
ACCGCGTGTACGCCCTAAAAAAAG
>JBBTLC010000058.1:0-2178 GCA_038068875.1 Deltaproteobacteria bacterium | reverse complement strand
GCCGTTTTTCAAAAGCCTGACCGAATTCATGCGCTCCGGCCCGGTCGTTGTCATGGCTCTCGACGGCGAGGGCGCGATTAAAAAGGTGAGGGACATAATGGGCGCCACGAACCCGAAGGACGCGGCCGCCGGCACCATAAGAAAAGACTTTGCCGATTCCATAGAAGCCAATATCGTTCACGGCTCGGATGCCGCGGATACGGCGAAGGTCGAGATAGGGTATTTCTTCAACGCCCTTGAAACAGTAGGGAGGAGTTAGCGCTCATGGAGAAGATAGACCGCATAAAGGCCCATTACGGCTTCACTACGGATGACACTAATAACCTGATGCAACTCCGGCCGATTATGGATACCCAGAGGGATAAGTTCGTCGAGGCGTTTTACGGGTACCTCAAAAACCTCGAGGAGGCGCAGAAGTATCTCAAGGACGAGGAGACCATAAAGAAGCACAGGGACGCCGTGGGGCAGTGGATGGTGAACCTCTTTTCCGGAGAGTACGGCGCCGGCTATTTCAGGGAACTCGAACGGGTCGGCATGGCGCACGTGAAGATAAACCTTCCGGCCCATTACGTGAACGCCGCCATGCACTTCGTGAAAAGATACATCTTGGACATCGTAAGGCGCGAGATAAAAGACAGCCGCGAGCAGGCCTACTCCTGCGGCTCGGTCGAGAAGATACTCGACATCAATCTCGACGTTTTCACGAGTTCCTACATGGAAGAGGAGAAAAGGGCCGCGTTTCTTTCCCACAGGGTGGAGTCTTACCTCATACATTTCGCGGGGAGGTTTTCTTACGGCTTAAATCTCCTGCTCGTTATGGGACTTGTCGGAATGGGCGTCATGGTCGTGTGGCTTTTCGTCTATGACCTGACCCACATATATCAGGGCGACATAGAAAAGGGGCTTCTCTCGACACTCGGCTCTCTCCTTATGTTATGGGTCGTGATAGAACTCATGGACACGGAGGTCAGGCATCTTAAAGGCAAGAAGTTCGCCATAAAGGTATTTATAAGCGTCGCGCTTGTCGCGGTAATAAGAAAGATACTCATCATAAGCCTCGCTACAGAGAAGGTGGAGGCGCAACTGTCGCTTATCGCGGCTGTCGCTGTTCTGGGCGGTGTATATTGGCTTGTCTCGAAGGTCGAGTAGATTCATGCAGAGCGTCATAACTTTGCGCGACCCACGCTTTTGGCGTGGGTACCCCGGCGTTGCTTCTCGTCTTCGTCGCGCCCGACCCACGCTTTGCGCGGGTACCCCCTGCTTTGTTCTGACGTTCTGCGACTGCGCCGTGCATAAATCATGAAGCCTTCTCCTTCCGTTGGAAAAAATCTCAAAAACATGGTCTTCGAAGAATTATTGAGCCTCATGACCGCTATGGGCGAGAAGCCCTTCCGCGCGAGCCAGGTCTATGCGTGGGTGTTCAGAAGGGGCGTCCTCGCCATAGACGAGATGACGGACATAAAAAAGGAATTCCGCGAGAGGCTTAAGACCGAGGGTTACTACATAAGCAAGGTAAAGGTCTCGAAGACCCGTAAATCTTCCGACCACACGATAAAACTCCTCGTGGAACTCGAAGACGGCGTAACGGTCGAGAGCGTTTTAATACCGGAAGGCAAACGCCTCACCCTTTGCGTCTCGACTCAGGCCGGATGCGCCCTCGGGTGCCTTTTTTGCGTGACCGGAAGCATCGGGGCCGGAAGAAACTTGACCATGGCCGAGATGTGCGGCATTGTGCGCGTTGCGGCTGATTTGGTAAACTCCGGCGGCGTAAAGGGCTTCGAAGCGATAACGAACGTGGTTTTGATGGGCATGGGCGAGCCTCTTTATAATTACGACGAGGTGTCGAGATTTTTGCGGGTGCTTACCGATGCGGAAGGCATGGCCTTTTCGCCGAGGAAGGTGACTCTTTCCACGGCAGGGGTGGTTTCGGGCATAAAAAGACTCGGCAGGGAATCGGACGTGAACATAGCGGTCTCTCTTAACGCTACGACCGACGAGGTGAGAAGCCGGCTTATGCCGATAAACAAAAAATATCCCATCAAAGAACTGCTCGAAGCCCTTAAAGAGTATCCTCTTAAAAACAGGCGGTTTATCACGTTCGAGTACGTGCTCATAAAGGGCGTAAACGACGCCTTGGAGGACGCGAGGCGCCTCGTTAAACTTTTAAAAGGCATACCT
>JBBTLC010000057.1:0-4119 GCA_038068875.1 Deltaproteobacteria bacterium | reverse complement strand
TTCCCGACCGCTTCTTCGACGTCGGCATAGCCGAGCAGCACGCCATAACCTTCGCGGCCGGGCTCGCCAAGGAGGGCTTTATCCCTGTTACGGCCATATACTCCACATTTCTCCAGAGGGCGTACGACCAGGTCTTTCACGACGTCTGCATAGAGGGGCTTCCGGTCATAATAGCCATAGACAGGGCCGGCATAGTGGGCGCCGACGGGCCGACCCATCACGGCATGTTCGACATATCGTTTTTAAGGCACCTTCCGAACATGATAGTGTGCGCCCCGAAGGACGAATCCGAGTTGAGGGATATGCTTTTTTCCGCCGTAAATTATGGGGGGCCTGTTGCGATAAGATATCCGAGGGGGGCGTGCCTCGGCGCGGACATGACTGGCGGAGCGGTCGAGATACCCCTTGGCAAGGCCGAGGTCTTAAGGGAAGGCAAAGACCTCGCGATACTCGCTTTGGGCGCGATGGTTTATCCGGCGCTCGCGGCTGCGATTAATCTCGCCAAGGAAGGCGTAGAGGCGACGGTCGTTAACGCGCGTTTCGTAAAGCCGCTCGATTCGGAACTCATACTTTCTTTGGCCAAAAAAACCGGCAGGATAATGACAATCGAGGAAGGCGCGCTTCAGGGAGGTTTCGGGAGCGCGGTTCTTGAATTATTCGAGGAAAATAAGTTGCAATGCGCCACGAAGCGTATCGGAGCGCCGGACGTTTTCGTTGAGCACGGCACGCAGGACGAGTTGAGGGGAGCGTTAGGCTTGGACGCCGATGGAATAAAAAAAGAGGCGCTTCTTTTCGTAAGGGAAAGAAAAGTCTGTCCTGAGATTGTCGAAGGGAAGGCCTTGCCTTTTAGCGGATAGGGTCTTTTTTCTCCTCTCCCCCGACCCGCCCTTCTCGGGCGGGTACCCCGGAGAGGGGAGGGTGAGGGGAAAAAGGATAATGAAAAAAAGAATTCGCCTTGATAGGCTTCTTGTCGAGGCAGGGCTCGCGGAAAGCGTTCTTGGCGCCCTGCCTCTCATAATGGCGGGCAAGGTCTTGGTTGACGGAAGAGTAGCGGACAAGGCCGGAGCCGAGGTTTCAAGGGAAAGCGAAGTTTCGATAAAAACCGATGCGCCTTTTGTCGGGCGCGGCGGGCTTAAGCTGGAAGGGGCGTTAAGGGATTTCGATGTTATCGTAAGAGGGCTTATTGCCATGGACGTAGGCTCTTCTACGGGAGGGTTTACCGATTGTCTTTTGAAGAACGGCGCTGGCCGGGTTTACGCCGTTGACGTGGGTAAGGGCATCATAGATGACTCTCTCCGGCGCGACCCGAGGGTTTGTCTTTTGGAGGGGCGCAACATAAGGCATCTTGAGGCCGAGGACGTGGGAGAGAAGATAGACATCGCGACAATCGACGTTTCTTTTATTTCGCTCAAGAAGGTGATTCCCAAACTCAAGGAATTTCTAAAACCCGATGGCCGGGTTTTGGCTTTGATAAAACCCCAGTTCGAGGTTCGAAAGGAAAACGTCGGAAAGGGCGGGGTGGTAAGGGACCCTTCGGTTCACCAAGCCGTGGTGGAGGACATAAAGGCTTTTTCCGAAAGGGCAGGCTTCAAGGTCTTGGGCGTTTCCATCTCGAAGATAACGGGCGCGAAAGGTAACGCGGAATTCTGGATTTATCTCATGGTGGAAAATTGAAACCAAGGAGCGATACATGTTCGAGATAATCGAAAAGCGGGAACTCGCGCAACTCGTGAAGCTCTTTAAAATCAAGGCCCCGCTTATCGCCAAAAAGCGCAAGGCAGGGCAGTTCGTGGTTATAAGGCTTAACGAGCGCGGCGAGAGGATTCCTCTTACCATAGCGGATTCCGATCCGGTTGAGGGAACCATAACCATAATAGTGCAGGAAGCCGGAAGAACGACCTCGCTTCTTTCCGCGAAGAATAAGGGCGATTCCATACTCGACTGCGTCGGGCCTTTGGGCAAACCGACCCACGTCGAAAAATACGGAACAGCGGTTTGCGTCGGCGGCGGCATAGGCACGGCCGTAACATACCCCATAGGCAAGGCCCTTAAAGAGGCCGGGTGCGAGGTCATATCCATTATCGGCGCGAGGACGAAAAACCTCCTCATACTCGAAGACGAAATGCGTTCCGTGTCCAATAGGCTCTACGTTACGACCGACGACGGCAGTTACGGCCATCATGGGTTCGTGACGAACGTCCTCGAAGAACTTTTGAAAGAGGGGCAGAAGGTGGACATCGTTCTGGCAGTCGGCCCCGTGCCCATGATGAGGGCCGTGTCGAACCTGACCAAGAAGTATAACGTGCATACCATGGTGAGCCTTAACCCGATAATGGTGGACGGTACGGGTATGTGCGGGTCGTGCAGGGTCACTATCGGAGGCAAGAATCAATTCGTGTGCGTGGACGGGCCGGAGTTCGACGGCCATGAGGTTGACTTCGAGGAACTCATGCGCAGAAATAGGAGTTATCTTAAAGAAGAGAAGGCCGCCATGGAGGGATTCGGCTACCACGAGGGCGAAAAGTGCTATGACAAGGGGAGGCCGTAATGGTGGACCCGAAAGACATAAAAAGAAGAATGGAAATCCCCCGGCAATCAATGTCCGAGCAGGAGCCGCTCGCGAGGATAAGGAACTTCTACGAGGTTCCTTACGGCTACACCCCTGAGCAGGCCATGAAAGAGGCCGAGCGGTGCATACAGTGCAAAAAGCCCGTCTGCGTCGGCGGATGCCCGGTTAATATAGACATACCGTGGTTCATAAGGCTTATAGCCGAAGGCAAGTTCATCGAGGCCGCGAGGAAACTCAAGGAGACGAACGGACTACCGGCGGTTTGCGGAAGGGTTTGCCCGCAGGAAGACCAGTGCGAGAGGGTTTGCGTAATAGGCAAGAAGGGAGAGCCTGTTTCCATAGGCCGGCTTGAGAAGTTCGCCGCTGATTTCGAGAGGGAGCACGGCGAGGTTACGATACCGGAACTGCCGACATGGACCGGAAAGAGAGCGGCGGTCGTCGGGGGCGGGCCCGCGGGACTTACGGTCGCGGGAGACCTCGTGAAAAAAGGGCATAAGGTGACAATATTCGAGGCCCTTCATACGGCAGGAGGAGTGCTCGTTTACGGCATACCCGAATTCAGGCTTCCGAAAAAGATAGTCGAGGCAGAGGTGGATTATCTCCGGCGCATGGGCGTCGAGATAGTCACGAACGCGGTCGTCGGAAAGCTCGAAACCATAGACGAACTTCTGGCTAACGGCTACGGCGCGGTCTTCATCGGCACGGGCGCGGGTTTGCCTTACTTCATGAACATACCCGGAGAAAATCTCGTCGGGGTTTATTCGGCTAACGAATATCTTACGAGGGTGAACCTCATGAAGGCTTATCAGTTCCCCGAATACGACACCCCGATATTGAGCGGCCGGAGGGTCGTTGTGGTGGGCGGAGGGAATACCGCCATGGACGCGGCAAGGACGGCACTTAGGCTTTGTCCCGAAGAGGTTACAATCATATACAGAAGGTCGAGGGAAGAGCTTCCGGCGAGGGTCGAGGAGGTTCATCACGGAGAGGAAGAGGGGCTTAAGTTCCAACTCCTCACTAACCCGGTGCGCTTCATAGGCGACGCTGAAGGAAGGCTCAAGGCTGTCGAGTGTCTTAAGATGGAGCTCGGCGAGCCGGATGAATCCGGGAGGAGAAGGCCCGTGCCATTAAAGGGCTCCGAGTTTTGCCTTGAGTGCGACGTGGCCATAATCTCCATCGGTAACGGCGCGAATCCTCTCATACCACAGACGACCCCCGACATGAAACTCAACAAGTGGGGCAACATAACAATAGACGCGGATACGGGAAGGACGAGCAAAAAGGGAGTTTTCGCCGGAGGAGACATAGTGAGGGGCGGGGCGACTGTCATACTCGCCATGGGAGACGGCAGAAGGGCCGCCGATTCCATGCACGAATACCTCATGACAGGGATTTGGCAGGGTATTTCATAAAAACTAGTAGGGCAAGGCTTTAGCCTTGCGTAAACAAGCAATCTACAGCCGGAGAGGCTTTTGCCTTTTCCGGCTTTTTTGCAGGTTCGCCCGTCTTTTAAACTTAACTTTCCGGTAATAAAGCCGTAACAATGCGCC
>JBBTLC010000056.1:0-5368 GCA_038068875.1 Deltaproteobacteria bacterium | reverse complement strand
ATTAACCTTGCCAAACCTTATATAAAGGAAAATGGCATAATCCTTGCCATGAAAGGCCCGGTAGAGAAAAAACTTTCCTCTGAACTCGACGAATATCAAAAGGTTACCCCCTTTTCCAAAGGGGGGTTAGGGGGGATTAAACACGGGGAATATCCCTTTAAACTGCACGAGATAACCCAGTGTTTCAGCCCTTCCAAGACCTCGATTATAATATTCCGCGTCTGTTAAATGTTCCACGTGGAACACAAGGGTGGGGTTGAATCATTGTTCCACGTGGAACAATGAAAACATGCTTTTTGAAAAAACTCTTGAAATAACATTGCGATATGGTAAAATCTGCCACTGTAGGACGGGCGTCTCGCCTGTCTATCCAAAATATGGGAAAGATAATAGCCATAGCCAATCAAAAGGGCGGAGTCGGCAAAACCACGACCGCGATAAATCTTTCGGCGTCTCTCGCTGTCGCCGAAAAAAAAGTTTTGCTCGTTGATTTCGATCCGCAGGGAAATACCACGAGTGGCATAGGGGCTTCGGTAAAAGAGCACGAAGCAGGAATCTATGACGCGATAATAAACGGAAAAGACATAAGAGATATGATTGTGGAAACCGAATTGAGCTGCCTTAAGCTCGTGCCTTCCACAATAGACCTTACCGGAGCCGAGATAGAGCTTGTTGGCATGCCGGAGAGGGAGTTTAGGCTAAAGCAGGTTCTTGAAGGAATAAAAAGCGAGTTCGATTACATAGTAATAGACTGTCCTCCGTCTTTAAGCCTTCTTACCGTTAACGCCCTTACGGCGGCTGATTCGGTCTTGATACCACTTCAGTGCGAGTACTTTGCCTTGGAAGGCGTAAGTAAAATTTTAAAGACCATAGAGATAATAAGGGCGGATCTTAATCCGTCTCTTGAAATAGAAGGGGTCGTATTGACGATGTTCGACCCGAGAAATAATTTATCCCGTCAGGTCGTTGAAGAGGTTAGAAAGCATTTCGGCAACAAGGCCTTTTCAACGATAATACCGCGTAACGTGAGGCTTAGCGAGAGTCCGAGCTTCGGCAAGCCTGCCATACTCTATGACATAAATTCCAAAGGTGCGATAAGTTATATGGAACTCGCGAGGGAGCTTGTTAGCGAATGCAGAAGTTAGGCGGGCCTGAAATGAAAAAAAAGGTTTTGGGAAGAGGGCTCGGCGCTCTTATAGGCGAGAGCGCTGAAAGGCATTCCGACAGGTTTCTCCTCTGCCCAATAGACAGAATCAAGCCTAACAAAAGACAGCCGAGGAAGAAGTTCGACACAGCCTCATTAACGGAACTTGCTGATTCTATTAAGGAAAATGGGATAATAGAGCCTCTTGTCTTAAGAAAAGACGGAGTAGATTATGAACTCATAGCCGGCGAAAGAAGGTTGCGGGCCTCTGTGATGGCCGGGCTTAAGCAAGTGCCTGCCGTTATACTTGAGGCAACGGACGTGCAAAGCCTCGAGCTTGCGATAGTGGAGAATATCCAGAGGCAGGATTTGAATCCAATCGAAGAGGCCGACGCTTACCAGAGTCTCGTAAACGTCGGGATGTCGCAGGAAGACGTTTCGAAAAAGGTCGGCAAGGACAGGGCGACGGTCGCTAATTATTTGAGGCTTTTGAAGCTTCCGCCGGAGGTGAAAGACGAGCTTTTGAATTCCGCCATATCAATGGGGCACGCGAGGGCCATACTTGCCCTTTCAGGCCACGCGGCCCAGAGAGAACTCTGCAGGAAGGTCATAACAAAAGGCCTTTCTGTCCGGGAAACCGAGCGGCTCGTGAATTCCGTTCTTTCAGGCGCGAAACCCGCGAGGAAAAAGGCAGCGCACTTAAGCGCGATAGAGGAAGAACTCAGGCGGACCTTCGGCACGAAGGTTTCGGTCGTCGAGAGAAACGGACGCGGCAAGGTCGAAATAGAATTCTACTCCCCGGACGAGAGGGAGAGGGTAATAGACATCTTAAGGCAGGCGTGACGCCCCTGTTTACTGCCTCCGCCTGAGGCGGATGGGGCAAGCTCTGCACCCGTAATGCTTTAACTTAATTCGTGTTATACGAACCACTAAATAAAAAACAATGAAGGGGAAACCATGTTCGGAAAACCGGTAAAAGAAGAATCCGCCGGCATAGGCGAGATAATAGCGTTTATAGGAAAAGGCGTGCGTGTCGAAGGAAAATTGATTTTCGACGGCACTGTGAGGATAGACGGCCAGTTTAAGGGCGAAGCCGAAAGCAACGGCACTCTCGTCGTCGGGGAGGGCGCCTTGGTGGAGGCCACCTTGAACATAGACACAATCGTGGTATCCGGCGAGATAAGGGGCGTCATAAACGCCAAGAGCAGAGTGGAGCTCCGGGGGCCGGGCAAGGTTTTGGGAGACATAAGAACCCCGACGCTCATAGTTGGAGAGGGCGTAATATTCGAGGGCAACTGCCTGATGACAAAAAGGGATTCGTCCGGACAGCACAGTGAATAAATAAGCCCCGGTGGTTCGTGTTTTTCTCCTCCCCTTTATAAGGGGAGGCCGGGTGGGGTAAAAAAAAGATTAAAGATAATCTCCTTGACCCATGCTTCGTCCGCCTAAGGCGGAGTACCCCGCCTCCTTGCTAAGGAGGGGAGTTAAAGAGACAAATTAAAACATTCCGGGCGCATCTATCATGTCGAACCATGAAATGATCCTTCAACAGGCTTGGTAAAGGGTTCAGGGTCATAAAATACTAAGGAGCCGTTAGATGAAGAAGGGCGAAAAAATCTGGTTTAACGGAAAACTCGTCAACTGGGATGAAGCGCAGGTGCACGTCTTGACTCACACGCTCCATTACGGTCTCGGCGTTTTCGAGGGCATAAGGTGTTATCTCTGCGACGACGGAGGGAGCGCCGTTTTCAGGCTCAAGGAGCATACGGACAGGCTCTTTGCCTCGGCGCACATAGCGCAGATGAAAATCCCTTTCACGAAAGACGAGATTAATAACGCAGTTATTGAAACCTTGAAGGCGAATAAACTCAAGGAGGGCTACATAAGGCCTCTCGCGTTTTTAGCCGAGGGGAGCATGGGCATATTTCCCAAGGATAATCCGGTCAGGGTCGCCATAGCGGCGTGGGAGTGGGGCGCGTATCTCGGGGAAGACGGGCTTAAAAAAGGCATAAGGGCCAAGGTGTCTTCCTTTACACGGCACCACGTGAACGTCGGAATGACTAAGGCGAAGATAGTCGGGAATTACGTCAACTCGATACTCGCCAAAAGGGAGGTCGTGGCGGCCGGGTACGACGAGGCGCTTCTTCTCGATACGGACGGGTACGTGTCCGAAGGAAGCGGCGAGAACATATTCATGGTAAAGGACGGGGTTTTGAAAACAACCCCCCTAACCTCTGTTTTAAACGGCATCACGAGGAATTCTGTCATAAAGATTGCGAAGGATGCCGGTATTGCGGTGCTTGAAGGCAGGTTTTCAAGGGACGAACTCTATATAGCGGAAGAGGCGTTTTTTACCGGCACTGCGGCCGAGATAACCCCGATAAGGGAACTCGACGATAGGATGATAGGCGAAGGCAAGCCCGGCCCGGTGACAAAGAAAATACAGGATACGTTCTTTGACATAGTGAAGGGCAGGAACAAGAATTATTCAAGCTGGCTTTGGCGGGTTTAGGCGTCCTTGCGGACCGCGCAATGAACCAATAAGCCCCGGCGGTGTGCATTTTTCTCCTCCCCTTTATAAGGGGAGGCCGGGTGGGGTAAAAGCAGGCTCAAGACAACCTCCCCCAACCCCTCCTTGGTAAGGAGGGGAGTTAAAGAGACAAGTTAAAACATTATGGGTGCAGGGGTCACCCCTGCCGGAGACGGCACGACGAATTAATAAGCTCTGTCGCTCGCATGTTGCGGGGCTGAAGTTTTTTTGAGTGGGTTCATTTCCTTTTAACCGCGTCAAACACACCTCTTAAAATCTTGTAAGCCATTTTTACTTCGTCTTCCTTCTTATATTTGAGAAAAGCGATAATCTTGGAGATTTCTCTTTCTTGTGGGAATTTCTTTGTATTTTTGGGGTATCTGAAATTAAAGAGGTCTTTAAGCGGAACTTCCATGACGTTGCTTATACCTTCGAGAGTTTTAAGCGACGGCACAGAAACGCCTCTTTCAAGCCGTGATATGGTTTCCGTTGTTACGCCTATGTATTCGGCAAGCCCGGCCTGAGTAAGATTTCTTTCCTTCCGAAGCGCGGCAATCCGCTTGCCTATGAGCCTTTCAACCTCTGACGGCATGGTAAATCGCCTCCCCTGTTCAGCTTTGTCACCCTGAATTTATTTCAGGGTCTCGTATTCGCCATTCATTAATTCAAAAACGAGATGCTGAAACTGCTTCAGCATGACACAACTGAAACAATAAATAAGATTATGAGAGCTTTGGAGAATGAGTATAGCTAATGTAGGTTTTGATATTAATACCCTTTTTTAAAATGAGATTGCTTCGTCTGCCCTCATCTTTTTACCTCAAACTCCCAAAAATCAGAGGGAGAGATAATCTTTATCCCCCGAAAATTCTTTAGGATAAGAAGGTCTTTATCGCCGGTAACGATGCAATCCGCTTTTGCTTCCAGCGCGGCCGCAAGGACGTTATCATCGTCTCTGTCCCGGCAGACATTTTCGTTTAAACGCGCCGGTTCAACCATTTCCGAGTTAGCGTCGATAAACTTGATGATATTATTGACCTTTGATTCATGAAACCGGAATTTTTTTGTCAACTTTTCTTCCAGTTCGTCCAAAATCCATTGGGAAGTGAATATGCTATGCTCCGACAGGCAATGGTCGAAAACCTCGCTCGAAGTGCCATGCGCGATAAAGGCGGCTATCAGGACGTTTGTATCGAAGAGTACCTTCACGAAACTCTTTTAAATACGTCATCGTCGGTAAATATGCCACGTTGCTCGGCCTCCGGCAGGAGGAGCCTGCGAAGCCTTTGAAACTCTTCCTTCGCAAAATACTGGCGCAACGCCTCGCGCACGATGTCGCTCCGGTTCGTGTGCTCGCGCTTGGTCGCGTCGGCAAGTTTCTTTTTAAGCGCGGTTGGAAGGCTTATTGTGATTGTCTCTCTCATATATCACCTCTGTAATACAATATAATACAGAAGATGCGGCATTGTCAATTATTTGGCTTTCACAAGCCTCTTTATCTTTTCGACCGCCGCGGTCGCGTCGCCGCCGTACTCGTCCGCGCCGATTTTTTTCGCGAACTCCGGCGTTACCACAGCGCCTCCGACTATGGTCTTTACGTTGACCCCCGCCTGTTTAAGCCTTTTTATCACGTTATCCATCTCCATGACCGTTGTCGTCATAAGGGCTGAAAGCCCGACGATATCCGCTTTTGT
>JBBTLC010000055.1:0-9097 GCA_038068875.1 Deltaproteobacteria bacterium | reverse complement strand
AGAAAGGTTTTTCGTGAGGCTCAGGAGTTCTTCGTTCGTGAGGTTATCGGTAAGGGCGAGGTATAGGGTAAGCCATCCTTCGATTTTTTCTTGCGTGTAGAGGAGGTTGAACCAGGCTATCGCCTCTTTTGCCCTCTCGAAAAGCGTTTCTTCCGTCCCGTTCCACTTGAGTTTTTTGTGGATGAGACCCAGGATTCCGAGTTCGAAAAGCCTCTTAAGCGTGCTAATTGCCCGTTCCTCTTCGACCGTGTTTTTTATCTCGTCCATGACCCTCGCCATGGAGGTTTGCTTGAGGATGCCGAGCTTTATGGAGTTTTTCACGAGATGCAGGGTGTGTTTTGAAATCTTGAAGTCGAACCTCTCGGCGAATCTGACGGCCCGTATAATCCTCGTCGGGTCTTCGACGAAGCTCAGGTTATGCAGAACGCGCACGGTTTTTTCCTTTATGTCTCTTTCGGCTCCGAAAAAATCTATCAGTTCTCCGAAGCGGCCGGGGTTAAGGGCGATTGCGAGGGTATTGATGGTAAAGTCCCTCCTGTACAAGTCGAGTTTGAGAGAGCTCTCCTCGACCGTCGGGAGCGCGCCCGGCTTTTCATAATATTCTATGCGGGCGGTCGCCACGTCCACCTTTCTTCCGTCCGGAAAACTCAATACGGCGGTGCGGAATCTTTCGTGAGGGCTTACCTTGAGCCCCTTTGCCTTTGCAAGGCTCGCCGCGAATTTAAGGCCGTCGCCCTCCACGACGATGTCCATGTCGAGGTTCGTTCTTCGGAGCAGCAAGTCTCTTACGAAGCCGCCGACCGCGTAGGCGCGGAAGCCGAGTTTTTCCGCGGCCTCGCCTGATTCTTTTAGAAACGCAAAGGCCCACGCGGGAAGTTTCTCTCTCATGAGCGAAGTGAGAATCCTTTTATGCGTCTTTGTCGAAGGCGTTTGCGAGAGTTCTTCGTGGAGGAGTTTTAAGAGGTCGGTCCGTGTCACAACGCCCGTGATTGCGCCGTCTTTTACCACGGGAAGAAGCCTTTGACCTCGAAGCAGCACTTTGTCCCGCACCTCGTCAATCGAGGTTCCCGCCTCGACGCTTTCTATGTCAATCGTCATGTAGCTTTCCACGGCCTCGTTGCCCAAGCCGTGGAATACGGCCTTATCCACGACCTGTCGCGTTATGATGCCGGAGGGCGCCTTTTTTTTTACCACGACCGGAAGCGCGTTAACGTTGTATCTCCGCATGGTCTCCGCCGCGTCACTGAGGGTTTTGCCGGGCATTATGGTTATGGCCGGCGCGCTCATTATGTCGGATGCGGTTTTTTGCGGAACGGCCTTTTTTCTGAGAGCCCTTATTACCGCTTCTTTCGCCTCGATAAGGGTTACGTTTTTCATGGTGGCGCTTGCCGCCTGAGGATGTCCTCCTCCTCCGAGCTCGGAGGCGACTTCTCCTGCGTGTATTCTCGGGTTCGAGCTTCTTATCACCGCGTGGACGCGGTTTTCGGTTTCCGCGAGGAGCACGAGGCAGTCCATTTTTTCTATGTCAACGAGCCTGTGGGCGAGGATAGATACGTCGCCGATGCCTTGTTCGAGGCTTATGGCCGCTATGATTACCTCCGTGCCGCCGACTGTGATTGATGCCTGCGACTTTATGAGTTCGTCCAAGGCCGACACCTCGGCAGGGGAGAGTTCTTTCGCGAGAAGCCTTTTTATTGTTTTAAGGTCGGCGCCGCATGAGCGCAGGAACCCGGCCGCTTCGAAGTCCTCAGGCGTCGTTGACGTGAAGGTGAGGTTTCCGGTGTCTTCGTAGATTCCCGCAAGAAGCACGGTTGCCTCATTTGGCGCGGGGCGGATGTCTTTCTCTTTAAGTATGAGGGTCATGATGGTCGTCGTTGAGCCGTACGGCTTTATGACCTCGACTGTGCCGCGGATGTCGCCTTCGGTTACGGGGTGGTGGTCGTAGACGTGAACCTCTACGCCCTTTTTTTTCGCGGCCAGAGAGAATCTACCGATGCGGGAGGGGGTTTTTATGTCCACCAGTATCAGGCGTTTTATGGAGTTTATGTCTATGTCTTCGGGCGGAACGAACGAAAAGGGGAGACTCATGCCGTCGAGCGCGGACTTGAGCTCTTTTTCAAGGGAGCCGGGGAATGAAAGCACGGCGTCCGGGTAAAGCATCTTGGCGGCAACCATGGAGGAGAGGGTGTCGAAGTCGGCGTTCGTGTGCGTGGTTATGACGTCCATACGCGGATATTAGCACAGGTGCGGCCTGTAAGCAAAGGAAGCTCCTTTTCCGTAAAATAGCGATTAAAAACCTCGCTATTTTACAAACCGGCGATTTGCACGACCCACCCTATGGGGTGGGTACCCCGACTTTGTTATCGGACAATTTTTGCTCCTCACCGTATCCGTGAACATACGGCTCGTTTCAAAAATTGTCCGCTGCCTCGTCTGGCGGCCAACTTGCCGGTTTCCCCCAAAAATCAGAGTCTATTTTTGGGCCCTTTTAATGGCTTGCTTTAGCGGCTTTTTTTGGTATATTCTAAGTTCATGAGTATTTTATTCAGAAAAGAAAGAATCGCCCTTTTAAACCAGCTCGTGAAGAACGGGGAAGGGCTTCCCTCGGGACTGTTTTTAACGCTAGATCCGGGCTCGTTGAGATTCAGGCATGGCGAAAGCCTCGCCGAACTCAAAGTGCCGTATCACCTGGGCGGCGAAGACGAGGAGGTCATAGAGAAGGCTGTAAGAGCCTTCGCCGCGCTTCTTAAGATGCGCTTTGACACCACCGCCGCCGTTGTTCCTGTTGCCGCGCCGGAACGCCGCGCCATAGACATTGCGGGGCATTTCTCAGCCGACATAACGCATCCGCTAAGGGAGAAGGGTTTCAGGACAGACGCCCTTTTGGCGGGTTCGGCCGAGAGGCTCGCGGCCGATGAAATCATTTCCACGACGCCGGTGGTGGACGGAGGCATTCTCGTAGGCTGGCTCGGTCCTGACGGGGCCGGGAAGAATTTCATGCAGTGGTTTTCGCAGCTTATCGAAAAGGCGTTGAAAGACGAAGCCACCGGTGACTTGGGCGAGCCGACCGCGTATCTCGCGCTCCTTGCCGTCATGAATTGCGTCAGAAAGAAGAAGGACCTCTTGAAGGATATGCGCGTAAAGGGGCTTTCTTACGAGAAGATGGATCTCTTGGTCGGGTTTTCGCTCTATAACGCCTTGAGGTCGGCGTTGAATTGTCTTTTCGGAAGACTCGAGGAGAAAAGGGCCGCCTATTATATCGTCGCCACCGAAATTCTCCTTAAGACGGCCCTCGAGCCGAGGACCTTTATTTCGATACAGTCGAATCTTCTGTCCTCGTCTTTGAATCCATACGGCATCTGTAAAGAGGTCTTTGATTTATTGGCAGGGCGTTTGCACGGCGTCGAAGGCATGAAGGATTCGTCCGAAGGCGCGATACTCCGGCTTACGAAGGAAGTGAAGGCCGAAAAGGAATTGCGCGAGGCCGTTTTCGTTCAATCCGGCATGATGAGGATGAGGGAACTTCTTGCCGATTATCTCACGCGCTTCGACATGCCGGGCACGGCCGACCACGAGACCCTTCACGACCTCTATCAAGACGACAGGCAGATTAAGGCCGTCATTACCGATTCCTCGGCCGCCGATAAGATGACGGGGGCGCTTACGGGGATAAAAGACCGATACGCGAAGGATTTCAAAAGGAGCGAGGCAATAGAGGCCTTGAGGAGTTTTGTCTCGGGTTTCGTAAAGTCGAAATCCGGATGGTTTTCCAAGGGGCCGCGTAAAGAAATCGAAGACCGCACGACGGCGGTTTTGGAGGGTTTTCTCGCCTGCCTCTTAGACGAGTATGTCGAGCAATACACCGCGTCCATGAGGGCGTGCATGGTGGACAGGCGCGAATCCCACGACCCGAACGCCCTCTTGGACGAGTACAAGAGGGGAAGGCTGTACCGTTTTTCCGTGGATGACCGGCCGGTCTTGAAGACGCTGGAGGTGGGTTTCGAGGGGCAACTTTTCATAGACATGAAGGATTTTACCAGTAAGACGCTCAAGGTTAAAGAGATAGCCATGGCCGAGTTCATGAAGGAGCATTTCTATATGCCGATAATAGACGCGGCAATCAGGAGCGGCATGGGAACATCGCTTGACGAGGGAGGCATAAGGCTCGCTAGCCTGCCCGGCGACGCGGCCGTATTTTCCGGGAGCGTCGGGCAGCTGACCGGTCTCGCGAGGGAAATACAGAAGGTTCTCCGTGATTACAGGGACAAGCTCTCGCAGAGGTTGCCGAAGGGCGGCGAGGAGTTCATCCTTCAGGAGATACACAAGAAGTTCGAGGCGAAGAAGGAAGACTTGAGAAAACTTAAGCTCGGGCTCGAAAAGGCCGCGGTGCGGGGTACCCAGGCGGAGCCTGGGTCGGACGAAAACGCCGCCAAAAGGCTCGCGCAGATAATAGAGGAAGAGCACGCTCTGGAGCGGAGATACAGGGACGAACTCGAGGCCGCGATAACCACGAGGATGGAGGCCGGTCTTTTCATATCGTACGGAACAAAGGCGGAGGTGCTGACATTGGAGGAAACGTCCCGCCCGGCCGGAGGGTTTCAGGTCTCGATAGGCGAGAAGATAAACGAGGCCGCGCGCGGCTGTAACCGTAATTCCGCCGTAAGGGCCAAGCTCGAGATATTGATAGAAAAGGAGAGGGTCGGGAGAAAAAACGAAAAGCTTGCATATCCGTTCGACGTTTACATAGATAAAACCTACACGGTCAGGATTCCGCCTGAGTTCGATTCCACGATAGCGGCGTTAACCGCCCGCAAAAAAAACGCCGACGTGAAGGCCATAATCACGTGGCTGGCGAGAGAGTTTTTTACCGACCTTGCGAGTCTCGTCGGAGGCGCTCCTTTTTCGACGCTTCGCATACTGGAGTCTTCGTCCGACATATACAACAAGGGGCAGGCCCTCTCGGCGGAGGCCCTTACGGCGTACATGAGGGAGTCGAAGGGGGCCAAATTCTTTTTTAAAAAGGAAGTATCCGTCGCTGATTTAGACAAGTCCGTAAGGGATGCTTTTTTCTTTCAAGAAGAAATCCTGGAGTTCTGGTTCGACTTCGCGTTAAAGAGCGAGGGAGGGAACGTGGAGGGGTTCGTCAAGATAGGGGAGGTTGTTTTCAAGGGGTTCGAATCAGCCAAGCCGACGGAAGTTTACGAGATACTGAATCCGGACGGCGATTTCTTCAAGGCGCTTCAGGCTTGTCATGTCGCTAAATGGCTTGAAGAGGCTAAGAAGAGAGAAGGCTCCTTGCGCTGATTAGGCAAACGCAATATTTGGCCGCGACCTCGATGTCACATCGGGGTGCCCCGGCGTTTGCCCCACAAAATGCCTTTGTGTTTTTTTCTTACTCGCCTTCCGTATTTTTCGGCCCTCGCGTCAAAACCTCGTTCATGGCCCCGGTCCTGTAACCTTCGAGGTCGAGCGTTACGTAGGTAAAGCCTATCTCTTTGAATCTTTTCGCGACGGAACGCCGCAGTTCGTCGTCCATGAAGGCCTTTAAGGATTCTTCCGTAACTTCTATCTTTGCCGTATGGCCGTGGTATCTCACCCGTAACTGGCGAAAGCCCTTCTGAGTCAGGAATTCCTCCGCAACCTTTATTTTACGGAGCGCGTCTTCGGTTATCGGCGTGCCGTACGGAAACCTTGACGAGAGGCAGGCGAGGTTCGGTTTGTCCCACGAGGCGAGTCCGAGTTTCTTGCTTAAAAAACGTATCTCTTCCTTGGCGAGGCCGATTTCGAGGAGAGGGCTGCTTACTTTTTTTTCCGCGGCGGCGAGCCTTCCCGGCCTTATGTCAATTGAATCACTGGAGTTCGTGCCGTCAAGCACGAACTTTAGCCCCATCTCGTCGGCTTTTTTCCTG
Organism: Deltaproteobacteria bacterium; assembly: GCA_038068875.1. Taxonomy (GTDB): domain Bacteria; phylum Desulfobacterota; class GWC2-55-46; order GWC2-55-46; family DRQE01; genus JBBTLC01. Next base: position 3,188 of record JBBTLC010000055.1, on the reverse strand, counting down.
CATATCGCGAAGAGCTCGCTCTTGCAGTAGTAGCACCTGTTTTCGGGATTTTCGGCGAAGTTCGGTATCAGGAGTTCGTTCGATTCGACTATTATGTGCCTCGTTCCGAGTTGTTTAGCCGTTTTTTTGGCTTCCGCGAGTTCACTTTCGAGGTATGTCGGACTCGTCGCGGTGAGGGCGCAGGCGTTTTTTCCGAGGGCAAGCACGGCGGCCTTAAGAAGAAATGTCGAATCCGTTCCGCCCGAAAAGGCTATGAGCGCGGAGCCCATGTCTTTTAACATGGCAATAAGGTTTTTTAATTTTTTCTCCGCGGTCTTTCCGGCTTTGGTCTTCAGCATACTCTTATTTTTTCGGCCGCGGCCTCGTTTATCCTTTCGGAGGCGACGAAGGTGAAAGTAGAGTCATCGCTAGTCGCTTTTATCTCCGTATTTTCGACGTCCTTGGCTTTGGCTGAGGCGTATCTCAGGATAAGGCTTCCCGCCATGCCTATCATGCCTGCGGCGTTGTTTTTTTCCGCGCCGCAAACAAGCGCGGCAGGGCCGGTAAAGTTCATTGGCTCGAGAAATGTGTCGCCGGGCTGGATGAAGTTTTTGAGTTTCAGGTTCTCGGCTTCGTTTTTGCTTACTATTAGTTTTACTCCGTCATGACGGAAGTGACGCCCTACCTTGAGTACTTGCAGGTCTTTCATGGTAAGGTCTTTTTTGTAAGCGAGAAGGTCTCGCACCTTTTTCGCGAAGGTCTTGTCGGTCAGAAGGCATCCGCCTGAGGGGCAGGGGTAGTCCGCCATGTCGAGCGTTTCCGCGAGTTTCATCTGAGGCTTTCTCGACCTTCCTTCCATAGCGAGGAGGAGTTCCCTGTTTACGAGGCCCGTCTTTTCCGGGATGGTCGGGTCGAGGTGCTTCGCGCAAAGAGGCCTTAAGATAAGCCCTGAAAGGCCGCTTTCCCGCTCGGTGGTTTTGAACGCGTCTCTTCTCTGGCTCATGGGCCTCTGTCCGAGGACCTCGCCCGTTACGATGAATGATGCGCCGATTTCCTCCATGTATCGCTTGGCGAGCGCGAACATGTAGATTCTGCAGTCAACGCACGGGTTTATGCCCGCTCCGTAGCCGAACTTGGGGTTCCTGACTATCTCCATGTACTCCGGCCCCTTGACCATGAGCTTAAGAGGTATATTGAGTTCGGTTGAGACCTTTCTCGCCTCGCTCTTGCATCCGCTCTCTTCCTTGTTTTTCCCTCCGGAACAGGTGCAGAACGCGGACGTGAAGTTAAGGGCGAAAACCTCTATGCCTTGTTCGAGCATGAGTTTTACGGCAAGCCTCGAATCGAGTCCTCCGGAAAGAAGCGCAATTGCCTTTGTCATAAAATCTCCCCAATAAATCCGTAATCTGTTAAAATAAAATTATACCGCGGATTGCTTTGAATTTCAAAGACTTTGGGTGAACCTTGATTACCTTGGAAAACAGACGCATGCTTAAGGAGTACGGTCTTCCGCTCCTTCTTTTTTTGGCTACTGTCATGACAACGGTGGTGGCGGGGGCGTTTTACGAGGGCGCTGACCCGCTCCATGACGCGAAGGCTCTTTTAAAGGGTCTGCCGTTTTCCATGTCTTTGATATTCATACTCGGCTCGCACGAACTTGGCCACTATTTCGCCGGAAGGAGTCACGGGGTGGTCTCGACCCTGCCGCATTTTATCCCGGCCCCTCCCGTGCCTCCGATGATAGGCACGTTCGGAGCCGTGATAAGGATGAAGTCTCCCATACTTACGAGAAAGGCCCTCGTTGACATAGGCGCGTCAGGCCCTCTTATAGGTTTTATGGCGGCCATTATAGTAACGTGCATAGGGCTTTCCGGCGTTTCGGTACTGCCTGTTTCGTCAGCGCCAGACTCGCTTGAACTCGGAACCCCGCTCGTTTTCAAGGCTCTTTCGTATATCGTGCTCGGCCCCGTGCCTGACGGCTACGACATAAGCCTTAACGCCGTTACCTTCGCCGGCTGGATAGGGTTTTTCGTAACCTCCATAAACCTCCTTCCTATCGGCCAGCTTGACGGCGGGCACATATCCTACGCCCTTACGACCCGGCGGCACAGAGCCTTTTCTTTTGCCGCCGTGGCCATCCTTGTGGCGCTCGGCATATACGGCTGGTTAGGGTGGCTCGTATGGGGGGCGCTTATCGTGGCGTTCGGCCTCGCTCATCCGCCGGTCGAAAACCCCTCCGAACCGCTTGGCCGGTCCCGGACGTTCGTAGCCGTCGCGGCCATAGCCGTATTTGTATTGACATTCACGCCGACGCCGTTTTATATTAAATGACCATGAAAAAATTTACGATAAGCGAACTCAAGAAATTCGACGGCAGCGCTCCGGGTAAGCCCATATATTTCGCCTTCAAAGGCAAGGTCTATGACGCCACGAATAGCCCGCTTTTCGCCGACGGAATGCACTTCGAGCATCCGGCGGGATGCGACCTTACCGATTACCTCGAGGAATCCCCTCACGGCGAAGAGGTCATGGAGGAATTGCCGGTAGTCGGCGACCTCGCCGGGTAGGGCGGGGTACTCCGCCTGAGACGGACGAAGCATTAGTCGGGGTCGGGAGAGTAGTATATTCCATAAGCAGATGAGAGTCCTCATACTCGGAAGCGGCACGTCCACGGGTGTGCCTGTCATAGGTTGCGACTGCGGCGTGTGCCGCTCCGTTGACCCTAAAAATAAGCGCACGCGCTCATCCATCCTCGTAACGTTTCCGTCCGGACGAAACGTCCTCATAGATACCTCCACTGACTTGAGGGCGCAGTCCCTCGCCAACAACGTAAGGTCAATAGACGCAGTTCTTTATACCCACGCCCACGCCGACCATCTGCACGGAATAGACGACCTGAGGTCGTTCAATCTCATTAAAAAAGGCGAAATCCCCTGTTACGGAAACGAGCGCACCATGGAGAGGATAAAAACCCTTTTCGGTTATATATTCAGCGACGACCGTAATGACGGCTGGAAGCCGGAGCTTTCCGCAAATATCGTGGAAGCCCCTTTTACGCTTTTCGGTCTTAGCGTAACGCCTGTTGACGTGTTTCACGGAAGCGGCGTTACCCTCGGATACCGCATAAAAGACCTCGCCTACCTTACCGATTGCAGCCTTATACCGCCTCAATCAATCGAACTCTTAAAGGGGGTGAAGCTCCTTATAAT
>JBBTLC010000054.1:0-3364 GCA_038068875.1 Deltaproteobacteria bacterium | reverse complement strand
ATCGCCGATTGGCACGCCCTCACGACCGAATACGCGAACCCCAAAGGCATACAGGCCAATATTGATGAAATGGTCGTTGATTGGCTTTCCGTGGGCATAGACCCGGCGCGCTCCGCCGTGTTTCTTCAAAGCTCGATAATGGAGCACGCTGAACTGCACTTAATCCTTTCCATGATAACGCCGGTGCCGTGGTTGGAGAGAAACCCGACCTATAAAGAGCAACTTACCGAACTCAAAGACAAGGACATCCATACCTACGGATTTTTAGGCTATCCCGTATTGCAGACCGCGGACATAATAATATACAAGGCGAACAAGGTGCCTGTGGGGCAGGATCAGGCCCCGCACATAGAGCTCACGAGGGAGATTACGAGGAGGTTCAATAATTTTTACGGCGCGGTCTTTCCCGAGCCCGAAACCCTTCTTACGGAATCAGCGAGGGTGCTCGGCACGGACGGCCGCAAGATGAGTAAATCCTACGATAACGCCGTTTATTTGAGCGACCCGCCCGAGGTCGTCGAAAAGAAAATACTCACCATGACGACCGATACCGCGCGCATGAGAAGAACAGACATCGGTAATCCCGAGGTGTGCCCCGTATTCATAACCTTCCACAGGCTTTACTCCTCGAGCGAAACTCGCGAATGGGTGGTTAGCGGATGCAAGAGCGCGGGCATAGGGTGCATCGAGTGCAAAAAGTCGGTCATACCGAAGGTCTTGGAAAAACTGAAGCCGATACAGGAAAGACGCGCGCTTCTCGTTAAAGAGCCCTCGATTGTCAGGGACGCGCTCTTAAAGGGCAACGAGAGGGCGAAGGCCATAGCAAAGAAGACCATGGAAGAGGTAAGGCGCGCCGTCGGGCTCGCGTAAGGATTTTTGACGACATGTCCTACAAGGTGAAACTCGACATATTCGAAGGCCCTCTGGACCTTCTCCTCTACCTCATAAAGAAAAATCAGGTGGACATCTACGACATCCCCATCTCCGTCATAACAGAAGAGTATTTGAAATACATCGACGTGATGAAGAGCATGAACCTTGAACTCGCAGGAGAGTTCCTGCTCATGGCGGCAACCCTCATACACATAAAAAGCAAGATGCTCCTGCCATTGCCCGAGGAGGGCGAAGAAGAGGAGGAGGGCGCGGACCCGAGGGCCGAGTTGATGAGGCGGCTTATCGAGTACCGGAGATTCAAGTGCGCGGCTGACGACCTTTACGCGAGGAATCTTCTCAACAGGGATGTCTTCGGAAGAGGCCTGCCGTTTTCGCTCGACGAGCCGGATGACGAAGAGTCGCCTGAGGCCGGGCTCACGGACGTTACTCTCTTTGATTTACTCGGGGCCTTTACCGAGATACTCAAACGCGCGCCCAAGACCTATCACATAGACATAACGGTTGACAGGTTCAAGGTGCAGGATAAGATTAACTACATAATGGATTTTCTCACGAGGACGAAGAGCATGACGTTTCAAGAATTTTTCCCGGTAGGCGCGGTTAAGGGCGAGGTGATAGTAACTTTTTTAGCCATACTCGAACTCGCGAAACTCTGCATGATAAGTCTTAATCAAACCGAGGACGGAACCATAAGGGTTTACTGTCCTTCGCCGGGCGACCTCGTTGCTCCCGAAGGAGAAGCAAGTCCGCAGGCGTAAGAAAGAACTCCCTCTCCCCTCGTTGGAGCGGTTCCTCTCGTTTTCAAAGGGAGGTCAGGAGGGATTGAGGGTTGGGGTGAGGGGGATAGTTAGTAAGATGTAGTAAATTCCAAAGTCAACTTTATTTCCCACAGGGAGATTCACTATGACAAAAGACGAACTCAAGCCGATAATCGAAGCAGTCATATTCGCCGCCGACCATCCGGTGGGAACCGATAAACTATGCAACATACTGGAGGGCGAAAGAAGAGAAGACGTGAAAGACGCCCTCGGTGAGCTCGTCCTGGAGTATAAGACCGCTAACAGGGGCTTTTACATAGAAGAGGTCGCGGGCGGCTTTCAGATGAGGACGAACCCTTCGCTTGCTCCGTGGATAAAGAAACTCTTTAAAATCGGGCTTCAGAAGATTTCAAGGCCCGCCCTCGAAACCCTCGCCATCGTGGCGTACAAGCAGCCTCTCACGAGGGCTGAATTAGAAGCCATAAGGGGAGTTGATTCAGCGGGGGTTTTGAAGACCCTTCTCGAAAGGCGGCTCGTGAGAATCGTCGGAAGAAAAGAAGAGCCCGGACGCCCGGTTGTTTACGGCACCACAAAGGAATTTTTGGAGACATTCAACCTTAAAGACCTCTCGTCCCTCCCGACGCTTAAGGACATAGAGTCCATAACCGAGGTAGTCGGAGAGGAGTTCGAGACAGGGGAAGGCGAGGCATCGGCAAGTGGCGGAAGAGAGATTACAAAAGATAATATCCAAGGCCGGGATAACGTCCAGACGGAAGGCGGAGGAACTGATAATTCAGGGGAGGGTTCGGGTCAACCGTAAGGTCGTAACCGAACTCGGCGCGAAGGCAGACCCTGACTCGGACCGCGTAGACGTTGACGGAGAGCTTATATCCTTCAAGGGGCCGAAGGTTTACGTTCTTTTGAATAAGCCGAAGAGTTTCGTAAGCACCCTCTCGGATAACGTCGGACGCCCGACGGTAGTGAGCCTCGTTAATGTAAAGGAGCGCGTTTTTCCCGTGGGACGTCTCGATTACGATGCCGAAGGGGTAATGCTCCTCACTAACGACGGAGAGTTTTGCGATAAACTCATCCATCCGAAGTATCACGTCCCCAAAAAATATCTCGTCAAGGTAAGGAACATCCCGGACGAGGCGACGCTTCAGAAACTCCGCGACGGCGTTTACCTTGACGACGGAAGAACCCGTCCTGCCACAGTCAAGTTCGTGAGAAAAACCGAGGGCAATGCGTGGATAGAGATTATTGTTACCGAGGGCAAAAACCGCCTTATAAAAAGGATGTGCCAGAGGGTGGGGCATCCGGTGAATAAACTTAAAAGAATTGAGTTCGCGGGCATCGGTCTCGGCAAACTCGCGCTCGGCGAGTGGAGATTTTTGACCGCGAAAGAGGTCGAGGGGCTAATCTCCATGCCCATGCCTTCGGCGTTGCCGAGGACAAGACCCCGGCCGGACGCTCAGACAAAGCCAGCGCGTTCCGCGAGACCGGAGCGTTCAGGAAAGCATGGGCGTTTCGCAAGGCCGGAGCGTTCAGGGAAACCGGAGGAGCGTTCCGGGAAGCCTGCGCGTTTTACAAGGCCGGAGCGCCCCGCAAAGCCGGAGCGTTTTTCAAGACCGGAACGTTCAGAAAAGCCTGCGCGACGGAAAACGGGGAAGTAGGTGGAGGGTGAAATAGATTATCATCGTTTTTTATGGGTT
>JBBTLC010000053.1:0-2459 GCA_038068875.1 Deltaproteobacteria bacterium | reverse complement strand
GGTCGTCCACGTTCATGTCCATCTCGCGCAGGATGACATCCTTCTCCTTCTCGACTTCGTCCTCGGGCAGGGCGGCGTGCTGCATGATGTCGCAGAGAATGTCGATGGCCACCTCGGCGCCCGTGCTGGGGACGTTGATGTAATAGACGGTGCGGTCGAAGGAGGTGTAGGCGTTTATGTTGCCGCCCGCGGCTTCGGTTTCGCTCGCGATGCGCCCGACGCCGCGCTTTTCCGTGCCCTTGAAGAGCATGTGTTCGAACACGTGGGCGAGGCCGTACTCGCCTTCTTTTTCGTCCGCGCTCCCGACCCTGACCCACATCTGCAGCGCAACCACCGGGGCGCTCTTGTCTTCTTCCACGACTACGGTAAGGCCGTTATCGAGAACGGTTCTTGTTATCTTTCTTCCCTCGGCCGGGGCGTTTCCGGCTCCTGTGGCGAGGATGAGGATTATCAAGCACAGGACGGTCTTCGTGAAAATTTTCATCTATAACCTCCGCTTTCTTTTAAGCGTGTAAGCGCGCGCTGAATTCACCGGTAAAAACAGATGACGATTTTCAGATTAGGATATACCACTCAATCGGTTTTTTCAATCGTAAAACAGCGGGGGCGACCTCCCCGCTTAATATTGCGGGGACAGGCTCTGCACCCGTAATGTTTTAATCTGCCTCATGTTATGCATACGGTAGCGGCTTATGAAAACAAGCGCGCCGCGGGTCGCGGCCGCTTTTACCGGTCTTGACACAGTGTCTTCCCGTGCTATGGTTTGATGGAAAGGCGTTACGAGGGGAAAGGGGGCTTTTATGGCGATAGAGAGAATAACCAAAGAAGATCTGAAGAAAAAGATGGAGAGCGGAGCGCCTCTTGCCGTAATAGACGTGAGGAATCCGGTTGATTACGGAAAAAGCAAGGTAAAGATAAAAGGCGCCGTAAGAATACCGGCCGACGACGTGGAAACGAGATACGCCGAGTTTGACCCGAAAATCGAGGTCGTCGCCTACTGCACGTGAACGCAGGAACACTCCGGCGCGCGTGCCGCGCAGATACTCCTGGATAAAGGTTTTCGCAAGGCAACGGCTTTACTCGGAGGTTTTAACGAATGGGCGGACGCCGGGTATCCGGTCGAAAGTAAGTAAGGCAGGGTGGGGGTAGCCCCATGCACCCGCAATGTTTTGACTTGCTCCTTTAACTCCACTCCTTAGCAAGGAGGGGCAGGGGGAGGTTGTATTGAACTTGCCTTTACCCCACCCAGCCTCCCCTTATAAAGGGGAGGAGAATGGTGCCGTCCGCAAGGCGCAGGCCTTATCGTCTTTTGCGTTGTTTCCTTGATGGAACGAGGTTATTTTTATCCATTACCCGTTGAAGGGCGTCTTTTTCGAGGATGCCCTTTTCTATTATTACTTCCTTTATCGTAATGTTCCTCTTTGTCGCCTCCTTGGCGACCATAGCCGCTTTTTCGTAGCCTATCACCGGGTTAAGAACGGTCGCGAGGCCGGCGGATTTTTCGAAGTGCTCAAGGCACCTTTTTTTATCGGCCGCGATTCCCTTGACGCATTTTTTCGCAAAGGCCTCTATCGCGTTCGTGAGGATTTCGATCGATTGCAGCACGTTATAATTTATGACCGGCATCATGACGTTCAGTTCCAGCTGCCCGGCCTGAGCCGCCGCTCCGATCGCGAGATCGTTTCCCATGACCTGAAACGAGACCATCGCGAGCATCTCCGGCATTACGGGGTTTATCTTCCCCGGCATTATGGACGAGCCGGGTTGCATTGCCGGGAGTTTTATCTCGGAAAGCCCTGTCCTCGGCCCGGAACTTAAAAGACGAATATCGTTTGAGACGCGTATGAGTTCGATTGCGAGGGCGCGCAGCGCCCCCGAAAACTCGACGAAGTCCGCCATGCTGTTTGTGGCCTCTATCGCGTTCTCGTGGCGTTGTAAGCCCTTTATGCCTGAAATGGAAGAGAGGGTTTTGACCATCATCGCGGCGTAGCGAGGGTGGGCGTTTAAGCCGGTGCCCACGGCCGTGCCGCCGATACCGAGGGATTTCAATTCTATCGAGGCATTTTTTATGCGGGCCGCGCATCTTTTTACGCAGTCGGCGTAGGAGAGAAATTCCGCTCCGAGCGTTATGGGCACGGCGTCTTGAAGATGAGTCCTTCCGGATTTCATCACGGTTTTGAATTCCCGCGCCTTTTTCCTCAACTCCGATTCGAGGAGAGAGAGGGAACCGAGGAGATTCCCGGTCATGGTAACGGCGGCGAGGCGCATTGCCGTCGGGAACACGTCGTTAGTGGACTGCGCCATGTTGACGTGGTCGTTCGGGTGGAGTTTCGAGTAATCGCCTCTTTTTTGTCCGAGCAGCTCTAACGCCCTGTTGGCGATGACCTCGTTGGCGTTCATGTTGTGGGACGTGCCTGCCCCGGCTTGATAGACGTCCACTATGAATTCGTTCGCGAGCC
>JBBTLC010000052.1:0-9733 GCA_038068875.1 Deltaproteobacteria bacterium | reverse complement strand
TTGCCGCCATGGCGAGATAAGGCAGAGGGGCGGATATAGTCGGGCGTATGTTCATAACCTTTAGGAAGGCACAGGCACGCTTCCGAGGATTTCTTTCACTATGAGGCTTCCGCTTGCCATGCCCTCGCCGGTTTCGCGGCCTACCGGTATTATCCTGTGAGAGAGAGAGGGCACGGCGGCCTTTTTAATGTCGTCCGGTATGCAGTATGTCCTTTTGTTTATGAGGGCTATGGCCTTGGCGACCCTTCCGAAACTCATGGCGCCGCGCGTGCTTACTCCGAGCCTCACGTCGCTCCTTAGTCTGGTTTCCCTTACGAGCCTTACGATATAGGCGGTGAGGTCTTGGTCGAGCCGCACTTTTTCGGCCTCGTCTTGAAGCGCTATGACGTCGGTTGTGGAAAGCACAGGCTTAAGCCTCTCCGGAAGGAGAGTTCCGGGGGATAAGCCGACGAGGCTTTTTTCGGTTTCTTCGTCAGGGTATCCGATGCAAAGCGATACGGCGAACCTGTCGAGCTGGGATTCAGGCAAAGGAAAAGTGCCGGAGTATTCAACGGGGTTTTGCGTCGCGAGGAGCATGAAAGGCTCGGGAAGGGGGTACGTGAAGTTATCCACGGAGACCTGTTTTTCGCTCATGGCCTCGAGGAGCGCGCTCTGGGTCTTGGGCGTCGCCCTGTTTATTTCGTCCGCGAGGACGATATTCGCGAATATCGGGCCGTGCCTGAATTCGAAGTTCCGCTCGGCCTCGTTATAGACCGTAACGCCTATTACGTCGGAAGGCATGAGGTCGCTCGTGAATTGTATCCTCCTGAAGGTCGCGTCTATGGTCTTCGCCAGGGCAAAGGCGAGGGTGGTTTTGCCGACGCCGGGGACGTCTTCTATGAGAAGATGCCCTTTGCTTAAAAGAGTAGCCACGGCGAGCTCTATTACCTCATTCTTGCCGCGGATTATTGATTCGAGATTTTTCTTTACGGCCGTAATCTTGTCGAAGACTTCATTTTCATGCATATATTGTAATTTTAGCAGATTGGCGGGTTTATGGCAAATTAGAGGGCGTGCCACATCGGGGTACCCGCTCGGAGAGCGGGTCGGACGCAGGCGCGCCGGCGCTTGAGAAAACAGGGACACTCGTATATGCCCTCGCGGCCTTTGCTTTTTTCCCTTGAAAGGGCGGCTATACTATGATATAAAATCTTACTTAACTACGCACGCGCCGCTTTTTAAGAATCCGGCGGTGTCCTTGAATGGGATTCCGGATTATCTGGCGCGGAGGAAAAAACCAAAAAAAAGGAGGAAACAAAGGCAATGGCGTATCTTACCATGAAACAACTTCTTGAGGCCGGTGTGCATTTCGGGCACCAGACCAAGAGGTGGAATCCGAAGATGAAGCAGTATATCTTCGGAGCGAGAAACGGGATATACATCATAGACCTCCAGCAGACGGTAAAGATGTTCAAGGTGGGGCACGACCTCGTAAAGGACGTGGCCTCGAAAGGGAAAAGGGTGCTCTTCGTCGGCACCAAGAAGCAGGCCCAGAGCGCCATCGCGCTGGCCGCGCAGAAATGCGGGATGGATTACGTGAATCACCGCTGGCTCGGCGGGCTTCTTACCAATTTCGCGACCATCAAACACGGCATAACCAGGTTCAAGGAACTCGAGGCCATAAAGGCGGCGACCGGGCCTACTACTTCCTACACGAAGAAGGAACTCACGGTGCTCGAAAAGGAGAGGGCGAGGCTTGAGCGCAATATCGGCGGAATCAGCAACATGAACGTCATTCCCGGCGTTATCTTCGTCGTTGATTCAAAGAAAGAAACCATAGCCATTAAAGAAGCGAGACGTCTCGGCGTGCCGGTCGTGGCGATAGTTGACACTAACTGCGACCCGGACGAGGTTGATTACATAATCCCGGGCAATGACGACGCCATAAGGGCGATAGAACTTTTCTCCAATTCGATGGCCGAGGCCTGCATAGACGGCAAGGCCGCCTACGAGTTGTCCTTGCAGAGCGCCGGCGACAAGGGCGCGCAGGCCGAGCAGAAGGCTGCGGCGGCGCAGGCCGAGCCTCAGGTTGCTGTGGCGGCGCAGGTTCAGGTTCAACCTGAAGTCGTTCCAGCGGTCGCGAAGGTTTAACGATAGGAAGGGGCCGGTGTTTTCGGCCTCCGGGTAACACGGGCATTTCTTTATCTCCCTCTCCCCTCTGGGAGAGGGTCGGCGGGGTACCCATGCGAAGCATGGGTCGGGGGAACAAATTACGGAGGATACGGTAGAGATGGAAATATCCGCTGATAAGGTAAGAGACCTGAGGGAAAAGACAGGGGTCGGCATCATGGATTGCAAAAAGGCCCTCAAAGAGACTCAGGGAGACATGGATAAGGCGATACACTTCCTTCGCGAGAAGGGACTCGCCTCGGCCCAGAAAAAGGCCGGTAGGACGGCGAGCGACGGGCTTATAGTGTCTTACATACACGCCGGAGGCAAGGTCGGGGTGATCGCGGAGATAAACTGCGAAACCGACTTCGTCGCGAAGACCGAGGATTTTCAAAATCTTACGAAGGACATAGCGCTCCACATCGCGGCCATGAATCCCGTTTACCTCAGAAGGGAAGACATACCGGCGGACATCATAGCGCGGGAAAAGGAAATCTATAAGGCTCAGGCAAAGGGCGAGGGCAAGCCCGAGAAGGTATTCGACAAGATAGTCGAGGGCAAACTCGAAAGGTATTATAAGGACGTATGCCTTCTTGAGCAGGCCTTTGTGAAGGATTCCGGCTGTAGCGTGGCGGATATGATTACCGCCGCCATAGCGAAGCTCGGCGAGAACATTCAAGTAAGAAGGTTTTCCCGTTTCAAGGTCGGCGAGGGAGCGAAGACAATCGCCGCGGAAGAGAAGAATTAGCGGCAATCGGTTTTCACGGAAATGACAAAAGAAGGATCTGATGACGCCATATTGTCACCCTGAACTTGTTTCGGGGTCTATCTTTAAATTTAAAAACGAGATGCTGAAACGAGTTCAGCATGACAAAAAAAGCGAATAATGTCCCAATCTTTACCGGTAACCGACAACTTATCTATGAAACCCAAATATAAAAGGATAATGCTCAAGCTCTCCGGCGAGGCCCTTATGGGAGACCTTCCGTACGGCATTGACCCGGTTATCATGGAGTCCATCGCCGCCGAGATAAAAGAGGTGGGGGATTTGGGCGTTCAAGTGGCGGTCGTCATAGGCGGCGGAAATATCTTCCGAGGCCTGAAGGCGAGCGCTTCCGGCATGGACAGGGCGACGGCGGATTACATAGGGATGCTCGCGACCGTTTTGAACGCCCTTACGCTTCAGGACGCGCTTGAGAAAAAAGGCGTTTTAACGAGGGTTATATCCGCCATAGAGATGAAAGAACTTGCCGAGCCTTATATAAGACGCAGGGCGGTAAGGCATCTTGAAAAACAGAGGGTTGTCATCTTCGCCGCAGGCACCGGTAATCCGTACTTCACCACCGACACGGCGGCCTCTCTTCGGGCAATGGAGATACACGCCGAGGTCATCTTGAAGGGCACCAAGGTGGACGGGGTTTATGACAGGGACCCGGTAAAGGACAAGGACGCGAAAAAGTACGAAGACCTCACTTATATCGAGGTCTTGAAAAAGGAACTTAAGGTCATGGACGCGACGGCAGTGTCGCTTTGCATGGACAACAACCTCCCCATAGTGGTTTTCAGCATAAAAGAGAGAGGCAACATAGTGAGGATATTGAAGGACGAACGCATAGGTACGAGGGTTACGGCGAAGGCGTTATGAGCGTAAAGGTTACCCCCTTTTACAAAGGGGCTGGGCTCCCGTTGCCGCGAAGCATTGCAACGGGAAGTGGGGGGATTACGGGCGTATACGACGAGACAAAAAGAAAGATGGACAAGGCCCTGGATGCATTCGGGTTTGAGATCGCGAAGCTTCGCACAGGGAGGGCCTCCGTGGGCATGCTCGACGGGGTGAGGGTGGATTACTTCGGGACTCCGACTCCGATAAGCCAACTCGCCACAATAAACGTGCCGGAAGCGAGGCTTCTCGTGATACAGCCGTGGGACGTGTCGCAGATACAGGTTATAGAGAAGGCCGTTCTCTCGTCCGGCTTGGGGCTGACTCCGGTAAACGACGGCAAGATAATACGCATACAGATACCGATGCTTAACGAGGAGCGGAGACTTGAACTCGTCAAGATAGGCAAGAAGTACGTTGAGGAGTGCAAGGTCGCGATAAGGAACATCCGCAGGGACTCGAACGAGAGCATAAAGAAGCTTGAGAAGGAAAAGGGCGTGTCGCAGGACGAATCCAAAAAGGCGCAGGCAGAGATTCAACTCATGACCGATAAGGAAATAAAGAGCGCGGAAGAGATGTTCTTGAAGAAGGAAAAGGAGATAATGGAGGTGTGATGTAGGTTTGGCGCCTGCCCTGAGCCCGTCGAAGGGCCGTTGTTTACGTCTTGATATTCCTTGTGATTTCACTCTTTTTGTGATAATTTCCCTCTATGAGAAACTTCCCTAAAAGCCCTCCTCAGGATATCCCCATGCAAAAGGAAAAACTCCCTGTGCATATCGCCGTCATAATGGACGGTAACGGCAGGTGGGCGAAAGAAAAAGGCCTTCCGAGGATAAGCGGCCACATTAAGGGCATAGAGAGGGCGAGAGAGGTCGTCAGGTCTTGCCTTGAACTCGGCGTAAAGTATCTTACCCTCTACACGTTTTCGCGGGAGAATCGAAACAGGCCCAAGGCCGAGGTTGATATGCTCATGACGCTTCTCGAGGAACACCTGAGAAAAGAGTCCGATACCATGATGAGGGATAACGTCAGGTTCCGCGCCGTAGGAAACGTGTGGGAACTGCCGTCGCGCGTCGTGGACGTAGTAAGGGAGACCGAGGAGATGACCCGTAAAAACGACGGGTTAGGGCTCCAGTTGGCCTTGAGTTACAGCGGCCGCGCCGATATAGTCGAGGCGTGCCGGGCCATAGCGAAAAAGGCCATTGACGGAGGGCTTCGCCTTGAGGACATAAACGACGGCGTATTCGCCATGCATCTTCAGACCCAAGGCATACCTGACCCCGACCTCCTCATAAGAACGAGCGGCGAAAAGAGGGTGTCGAACTTCCTCCTCTGGCAGATAGCCTATGCAGAACTCTACATGACCGAAGTGCTCTGGCCGGATTTTTCTAAGGAGCATCTTTTGGAGGCCGTGGCGGATTTCACGGAGAGAGAGCGGAGGTTCGGTCTTACGAAGGAACAGCTCGTAAGGGCCGTTGGTTGATTCTCCCCCGGGAATCCCATTCTATAAATTATCGCAGGGAATCTATTTAAAGCCTTACATTTTGTCACCCTGAACTTGTTTCAGGGTCTGTATTCGTCATCCCCTATTCCGAAACGAGATGCTGAAACAAGTTCAGCATGACAGATTAACTACCCCAATTAAATAAGGTTCGGAGGAGACTTCTGAAGAGGATTTTTGCCGGATTGATTCTTATCCTGTTGACGGTTTCCGCCGTCATGTACGCCCCGCCGTTTCTTTTCGCCTCGGCAGTCTCGATAATCGCCGCGCTTTCTATTTCGGAATTCAACAGGATGGTTTTCAAAAAAAGGGAGGCGGCCGTTGACGCGGTATCCATTATCCTCGCGGCAGGAGTTCCTTTTATTTTTCTTTACTCCGGCGGCGTGGTCGTGCCGTGGCTCGTCTTTTCGGTATTTTTGTTTTTCGTCTTGAGGCTCGTTGCTTCGATTGATATCGCCGGAGCCGTCTCATGGGCGGCAATGAGAAGCGTTTCTCTGCTTTATCTCGCCGTGCCTTTTTCGCACATGGTTTTATTTTTGGGATTTTATGATGGAAAGGGGCGGCACTGGCTCCTTCTGGTCTTTGTCATAGTCTGGGCAAACGATACTGCCGCGTATTTTACCGGACGCCTCATCGGACGCCGTCCTCTCTCGCCCGTGATAAGCCCCAAGAAAACCGTAGAGGGCGCGGCCGGCGGGATTATCGGCGGGGTTATAGCCGCGTTTATCCTCAATAAAGTTTTTTCTTTGGGACTCGGCATAGCCGAGGGATTTATGCTTTCCGTTATTCTCGGAGTGATATCCATGTTCGGAGACCTTGTCGAATCCATGATTAAAAGGGACGCGGGGGTCAAGGATTCGGGCACGCTCATACCGGGGCACGGCGGAGTTCTCGACCGGCTCGACAGTCTCGTCTTTACTGTGCCGGCTCTTTATTACTATCTTTTATGGCGAAACGGGGCATTTTGAGCAAAAGAAAAAATCTTCCCCCCTTTTCCAAAGGGGGGCCGGGGGGGATTAAAGGCCTTGCCGTGCTAGGCTCGACCGGCTCCATCGGGAGGCACACCCTCGACGTAGTGCGTTCCAATCCTGATAAGTTTTACGTCGTATCCCTTGCCGCGGGAAGGAACATCGCTCTTCTTAAAAAGCAGATTGAGGAGTTCGCTCCGGAGTTCGTGTCGGTCGAGGAAAAAGACGCCGCCTCTTGGCTAAAGCGAAGCGGCCTGAAGACCGGCTTCGGCGTTACGGGGGCGTGCGACGCCGCCACATTCGACGGAGTCGATAAAGTTATCTCCGCGATAGTCGGGGCCGCGGGTTTTTTGCCGACCTACTCGGCGATAAGGGCGGGAAAGGACGTCGCCCTTGCCAATAAGGAAACCCTCGTCATAGGCGGGGCTCTCGTCATGAGGGAGGTCAAAAAGAGAGGAACGCTGCTTATCCCCGTAGACAGCGAGCACTCGGCGGTTTTTCAGTCTCTCGAAGGCCACAGAAAAGAGGACGTAAAGAGAATCATACTTACGGCTTCTGGCGGGCCTTTCCTTAAAACCCCTTTAAGGGAGTTTCGAGGCGTAACCCCGGGGGAGGCCCTTAACCACCCGACTTGGTCCATGGGCAAGAGGATTACGATAGATTCCGCGACCCTCATGAATAAGGGGTTCGAGGTGATAGAGGCGGGCTGGCTGTTCGGTTTGACGCGGGAAAAGATAAATGTGGTCATACATCCGCAAAGCATCGTGCATTCCATGGTCGAGTACATAGACGGGAGCATAATTTCCCAGATGGGTTCCTCCGACATGAAAATCCCGATATCCTACGCCCTCGGGTTTCCGGAGAGGATTCCTTCGGGGGCCAAGGAGTTTCGATTCAACGGCAAGAGGCTCGAGTTTTTCGAGCCTGACGTGAAAAGGTTTCCTTGCCTCGCTCTCGCGTACAGGGCCATGATTGACGGCGAGAGCGCGCCGTGCGCGATGAACGCGGCTGACGAGGTTTGTGTGGAAAAGTTCATCCAAGGCGTGATAAAATTTACGGATATATCCCGCGTCATAGCCCGCGTGTTGGACATGCACTCGCCGCGCCGTTTGAAGTCGGTCGGGGACGTCATGGACATTGACAGGTGGGCAAGGGAGGCCGCGTACGGAGTGATTAAAAAAACGGAGAAGGGTAGATAGATGGAATTTCTCGTAAAGATTATTTCTTTTCTTGTCGTCATAGGGGTGATTATCTTCATCCACGAACTGGGGCATTTCTTGGTGGCAAAGTACTGCGGGGTCGGGGTCGAAAAATTCTCCCTCGGATTCGGGCCTAAGATTATAGGCTTCAGGAGGGGCGAGACGGAGTATCTTATCTCGGCCGTGCCGTTCGGCGGTTACGTAAAGATGGTCGGCGAAGCCGGCAACGCGGAAGACGAAGAGGATAAAGACCAGGTTCCGCCGGAAAAATCTTTTACCAATAAGTCGTTTTGGCAAAAGGCCGCGATAATTTGCGCCGGTTCTTTCATGAACATAATGCTCGCCGTGGTGGCGTTGCCGGTTGTTTTCATGGTCGGCATTTCCGTGCCGTCGTTCGTCGAGAATCCTCCGGTCGTAGGATACGTATCCAAGGACGGGACGGCCTTTATAAAGGGCGTAAAAAAGGGAGACCTCATAGTCGAGGTAAACGGCGTTGGAGTGGAAACCTGGGAGGCCGTTGATAAGGGCATAGCCCTTAGCGGAGAGAATCCGGTTGACCTCAAGTTTAAAAGAGATTCCGAAGAGTTTAGCGTAACGTTTGTTCAGGAAAAAGACAAGGAACCTGGTCTTTACCCGATTATGCCCGCGAAGATCGGGGACGTTATGAAGGGGTCTTCGGCTTCGAGCGCCGGTCTTTTATCCGGAGACGTCATAAAGACCATAAACGGCAATGTTGTGACGCATTGGCTCGAGCTTCAGGAGTATGTGCAGGGCGCGACGGAAAAGACCGTAATACTCGAAAGAAACGGCGTTGAGATTATGGTGAAGATTACGCCTGTTTTCAATAAAGAGGCGAACCGTTATTTGATGGGAGTTACGCAGGGCAAGGACACGATAAGAAAGCGTTACGGGTTTTTCGAATCGATAGAGCGGGGGCTCAAAAAGGTTCTTGAACTCGCGGCGTTGTTCTTTATCGTGATAAAAGGCCTCATAGCAGGGGTGTTTTCCATAAAGATGCTGGGCGGCCCGATAATGATAGCGCAGGTAGCCGGCACGGCCGCCGCCACGGGCATGACGGAGTTTGTTCTTTTGGTCGCGGCTCTTAGTCTCCATATAGGGATACTTAACCTCTTGCCTCTGCCGGTTCTGGACGGCGGGCTTATATTTTTACTTACCCTTGAGAAGTTCAGGGGCAGGCCGTTCAGCGAAAAATTCATGAACGGCGTGCAACAGGCCGGCTTCGTGCTTTTGATAACCCTCATGGTAGTCGTCACGTGGAACGACATAATGAGGCTTTTCGGCTGGGGATAGGGCGCGGCGGCGGGGTATCGTATTCTCATGAATCTCGGGGAGGCGTTTTTTGACATGAAGGCATTGATGCTGCGTGAAAACCGCCTCTGGCCGTGAAGATACTTGGGTTCGATACCTCCGGCGTTTCGGGGAGCATTGCCCTTTCCGAGGACGGACGTTTGATGGCCGAGACCGAGACATGGGACGTCGGCACGCACTCGCAGTGGTTTCTTCCGGCCGTTGATTCCCTGCTTCAGGAAAACTCGGTTAAGATGGAGGACATAGGCCTTTTTGCCGTTGGTATAGGGCCGGGTTCTTTCACCGGCTTACGCATAGGGGTGAGCGCGGTGAAGGGATTCGCGTGGGCGCTTGGCAAGAAATGCGTTTCGGTCTCCACCCTTGAGGCAATGGCGATAAACGGGATGGCGGACGGGCGAAGGATATGCCCTGTGCTGGACGCGAGAAAAAAAGAGGTTTACGCGGCGCTTTTCTCTTGCGAGGATGGACGCCTTAAGAGGCTTACGAAGGACGGCGTGATGTTGCCCCATGAAGTGGCGGACATGATAGCCGATAACGGAGACGGGCCCGTGGTTTTTTTAGGGGGCGGCATCGAGATTTACGGCGAAATCATACTCAACGCGGTTAAAAACGCTTCAATCGGGCCTAAGCAGTCATGGATGCCGAGGGGACGCGTAATATGTTCGCTCGGCTTTGAGGCGAGGAATGAGGCACGCGACCCGGAAGCCATAAGCCCGGTCTATTTAAGGAAGTCCGAGGCCGAACTCAAGGCTGAGCAATCGAGTTGAGATACTGCGGTTTCCATGTCGCGCGGACGATACGACGAATTAATATGCCGCGGCGGTCGGCATAGACACCGAGTATCTAAAACATTGCGCGGGGTACTCCGCCTTAGGCGGACGAAGCATGGGTCGGGGGTCACCCCTGCCGTTATTGACAACGGCTAATG
>JBBTLC010000051.1:0-3901 GCA_038068875.1 Deltaproteobacteria bacterium | reverse complement strand
ATCTTTTTTCATGAATTCCGCGTCATGCAAATGGCACGCCGCTGAATGTTTGGCTTCTCTTTCAATAAGGAGAGGCTCGATCGAGGCGCATCCCGTCATCTCTTTATGGCATCTTCCCGAAAACCTGCACCCAAGAGGGAAGTTCGTGGGCGAGGGGACCGCGCCCGGTATGGTGTCGAGAGGTTTCCCTCTCTTCCCGGCTCCGGGTATGGCGGAAAGGAGTTTTATCGTATACGGGTGCAAGGGGTTTTTAAAGAGAGTTTTCGCCGCGGCCTGCTCCACTATCTTCCCCGCGTACATGACGGCAACGCGTCCCGCGTAGCGATGGACGAGCGCCATGTTATGGGTTATGAGAAGCACGGAGGATTTAAGTTCCTCTTTGAGTTCTTCTATGAGCTTGAGTATCTCTTCCTGTATGGTAACGTCCAGGGCCGTGGTCGGTTCGTCTGCTATGAGCACGTCCGGTCTGCAGGATAGCGCCATGGCTATCATGACCCTCTGGCGCATTCCGCCGGAAAGCCTGTGAGGGTAGTCGTCCACGAGGGTTTCGGCTGAGGGGAGTTTTACCTTCTCGAGCATCTCTATGGCGAGGGCCCTTGCCTCGGCTCTTGTCTTCCCTTGATGCAGCGTTATGGCCTCGATAATCTGCTCCCCGATTGTGAATACCGGGTTAAGGGAGGTCATCGGCTCCTGAAATATCATGGAAACGCGGTCTCCCCTAATCTTCCGTTTTTCAGGCTCAGAGAGGGGTATTATGTTTCTTCCGTCAAAGAGAATCTCTCCCCCTGCTATATAGCCGTAAGGCTCTGGCACGAGCTGCATTATTGAAAGGGCTGTCAGGGATTTTCCGCAGCCCGATTCGCCGACTATGGCGAAGGTCTCGCCTCTTTCGATTGAGAAAGACACGCCGTCAACGGCTCTGCTTATGCCTTCGGGCGTTTTAAAATAAGTTTTCAGGTTTTTTACTTCGAGAAGTTTCGTCATTATCATTTGCCCCTGAGTTTCGGGTCGAGGGCGTCCCTCACGGCGTCCGCGAAGATGTTTGCCGGAAGCACGAGGCAGAACATGAAAACGAAGGCTCCGGCGAGGCTCCACCAAACCGAAGGCTCCCGGCTGAGTTCGAGCCGCGCGTTATTTATCATGTTTCCCCAACTCCCTGTTTCAGTGCCGACCCCTATGCCTATGTAGCTCAATATCGCCTCTGCCAGAACGAGGCCGCTGAATTGTAATACCATCGTTATAAGAACGAGGTGGGTGACGTTCGGCACTATGTGCCGCCATATTATGGCCAAGCCGCCTGAGCCGAAGGCGCGGCCTGCCTGCACGTATTCGAGCTCTCTTAATTTCAGCGTCTCTCCCCTTATGAGCCTGCAGAGGTCTGTCCATGAGGTTATGCCCATAATCACGCAAAGCCAGAAAAGCCGCTCGTTAAACACGAATATCGATATAAAGAGGTCTTTATCGGTTACCAGCCCCCCTTGATAGCCTTCCGTGCCGAATATCAGCATGAAGGCCACTATGAGCAGCACGCCCGGTATGGAGGAGAGGGTGGTGTAGGTGTATTGTATTATGTCGTCAATCCACCTTCCGTAATATCCCGCCAACACGCCGAAGAGTATCGCGAAGGGTATCATGACGACAGTCGTGCCGGCGCCTATCACGATACCCGTCCTTACCCCCTTCATCGCGGCGAAGAACACGTCCCCTCCGACCTTGTCCGTGCCGAGGAGGTGGGCTCCGGGGCGTTTAAGCGACGGGTAGTCTCTTGTCGTAGAGCCGTCCGGCAGTTCGATTATTTCTTTTACGTAGAGGGTGTTCGCGAGAGGAGAGGAGAAGGTCTTTTCCGCGCCTTCGCGCGTTTTCGTAAAGACCCTGTCCAGAATACTCAGGGGCTCCGGGTTCCAGATGGTCTCTCCGGATTCGGTTTTTTGTATCGCGCCTTTTTCGTCCGTTATCGCGTCGCGCCACCTTACGCTGTCGCAGAACGCTATGAGACCGTAGAGCACAAGCGCTATTGTTGATAAGGCGGCGAGGCGGTTAGTCTTTATGCGGCGCCACACGATAAACGCTTTGCCTTGCCTTTTTATCGCGAACGAGACGAAAAAGAGGGTTGCGAGGAAGAGGAGATACACTATGAAATCGGTCGCGAGTATTATCGGCATACGTTTTTACTCAAACCTTATCCGTGGGTCCACGAGCGTGTAGCTTATGTCGGTCATGACGAGCCCTATTATGTAGAGTATGGAGCCGAGATACACCATCGACCTTACTATGGCGAAGTCCTGCGCGTTTATCGCGTTTATGGTGAAGCTTCCGAGTCCGGGTATGGAGAAGAAACTCTCCATGATGAGCGAGCCGTAAAAAAGAAACGGTATGCTCACCACCACGTTCGTAAGGATGGGTATCATCGCGTTTTTCATGACGTGCTTGAAGAGCACCCGCGCCTCGGAAAGCCCCTTTGCGCGGGCGGTTTTCACGTAGTCCTTGCCGAGTTCTTCGAGGAAGACGGTCCTGTAGAACCTTATTCCTCCTCCTATGGAGCTTATGACGCCTATCATGACAGGGAGAATGAGGAACTTAAACGAGTGGATGCCGACGTCGTAGCCGGACACGGGAAAAAGACGCAGGAGTTTTCCGAAGAAGTACTGTCCGCCTATTATGTAGAAAAGGGTAGAGACCGACATCATTACGACGCAAAGCACGACCCCCCACGCGTCTAAGTACGTGCCGCGCATGAAGGCGACGAGCATGGAAAAGACGAGGCTCGCGAGTATCCCGATCGTGAACGTCGGCAGCGCCACGGCGAAGCTCGGCCATATCCTCCGGCGTATCTCTTCTTTTATGTTCACGTTTTCCCTGTCCGAGCTTCCGAAGTCGAACCAGAGAAGCGGCACGGATTTTTGGAATAAGATGGTCTGGGTGATTTTTTTCACTCCGTGCTCATTGCCGTTTATCGCGAACGGCAGGTCGTAGCCGTGCTCGCGCTTCCAGCCCTCGACTGCCTCGGTGGTCACGTTCTTTTCGCCGAGGATTTTTCTCGCCATGTCGTCCGGGGTGTTGACGTAGAAGAACAGCACCGAGGTGAGGAGGTTCACCCCGATTATTATCGGTATCGCGTAGATGAGCCTTCTGATGATGTATCTTGTCATAGTTGCCTTTTGTTTTCGTAGGGCAACCCTTTAGGGTTGCGTCTTTGAGCAGGGCTAAAGCCCTGCCCTACGTTGGATTAACAGTTTTTGAGCAAGGCTGAAGCCTTTTTATAAACCCTAATTTTCTTCCAACCGATATTATTGCAGGAAGGCTCGCCAATACAAGAAAGATTATCGCGAGGACTATGGGCAATACCCTGGGCTTGTTCCACGCCTCGCGAAGCGTTCTTCGTTTTTCCGGGTCTATGCGGTAGTATTTCATGGTGTTGTTGGCCATGGCGTTAGGCTTAAGGTTCTTTACCCATCCGTGCGAAAGGGTGAAGGCTACGGGGTGGAATCCCCACGTCCACGGACCGTCCTCGGCGACGAGGCGCGTCATTTTTTTTATTATAATAAGCCTTTCCTCCGAGTTGTCCATGTTTTCCATTTCCCGGAAAAGCTCGTCGAAGCGCGGGTTGGAGTAGTTTGAGGCGTTTTCTCCCTGATGCTTGACCTTGCTGTTTCCCGAGGCGAGGAGAAAGAAAAAGTTTTCCGGGTCCGGGTAATCGGCGTTCCATCCCCAGGCGTAGAATTGGAAGTTGCCTTTGAGCATCTTTTCCTGAAATCTGTTGTAATCGGTCGTTCTGTTCTCGAGCCTTATGCCCAAGAGTTTGAATCTCTTTACGTACCAGTTTATGAGAGGCTGCGCGTCCACTCCGGTATAGGGATTGTCGAAGGTTATGACAAGGGGCTTTCCCTGCCTGTCCCTGCCG
>JBBTLC010000050.1:0-2979 GCA_038068875.1 Deltaproteobacteria bacterium | reverse complement strand
ACCGCCACCGGAAGCCTCACGATAAAAGTAGAACCCCTGCCGGCCATGCTCGTCGCCTCTATCCTGCCGTCGAAAGATTCGACGATATCTTTGCAGATGCTTAGGCCGAGCCCGGCCCCGCCCTGTTCCCTTGTCCGCGCCTTATCCACCCTGTAAAACCTGTCGAACACATACGGCAGGTCTTCCCCGGCTATCCCGACTCCCGTATCCGCGACGCTCAAAACGGCGAAACCTTCCAACTCTTCGAGCCTTACGATAACGCTCCCGTGCGAACGGGTGTATTTTATGGCGTTATCTATGAGATTATACACCACCTGACTCAAGGCGACGGGGTCGGCTAAAACCTGAAGCGGCTCGTTTTCTTCGAGCGCCAACATTATGCCCTTTTCAGCGGCCATCCTCTTTATCTGCTCGAAGCGGCCCGAAACCACGGAATCGAACTTGACGACCTGCCTCGCGGCCCTTTCCTTGTCCACGTCGGCCCGGGCCAACATAAGGAGATTATTCACTATGTAGCCCATCCTGTCTATCTCTTCCAGGAGCGAAGCAAGGGTCGCCTTGAGTTCCTCCTGAGAAGAGGCGGAACGGAGCGTCACCTCTATCTCTCCCTTCATTATGGTAAGAGGGGTCTTGAGTTCGTGCGAGGCGTCCTCGGTAAACTGCTTAATCTGATTGAAAGACCTCTCAAGGCGGCCTATCATGCCGTTTAACGTGGCCGCGAGGCGGCCTATCTCGTCCTCCGGCCCCTTGATGCTAATCCGCTCGTTCAGGTTTTGGACGGTAATCCTTCTCGCGGCCTTTGTTATTTCAATAACCGGCCTCAATGCCTTTCTCGCGAGAAACCATCCGGCGCAACCCGCCACCGCGACCGAAGCCACTAAGCCGAAGATGAAGAGATACGTCATCCTGCGGTAGACCTCGTCCATGCCCTCGAGCGAACTGCCTACCTGTATGATGCCGATAAACCCGTAATCCTTCATCATGATAGGCCTTGTTATAAGCCTCACCGGATAAACGCCGAACGTCCTTACCGTCTCGAACGTCGTCTCTCCGTTTTTGGCGGCCAGAAACGCATTCTCGGAAAGGGGCAGTTCGAAATCCGCCAGGGTGGATGATTTTGCCATGATGCCGCCGGTGGGGGAATCTATCTGGATATAGTTCCCGACGGTCCTTACGCCGAAGAATCTCTCGAGTATGACGTCGAAGTTCCTCGGTATGCGCACCTCGGCCGGAGGCCTTACGATTGTATGGGCGAGCATGCCCGAGACAGAGCTTATCTGCTCGTCAACCCTGTCCACGTAAACCTTGGAAAGGGTGTAAAAGAAACCCATGCCCATGGACACGAGGCTTATGGTGAGGATGGTAACGTACCAGAAGGTGAGTCTCGTTCTTACGGAAAACTTCATAATATGACAACGCCTTTT
Source organism: Deltaproteobacteria bacterium (assembly GCA_038068875.1). GTDB lineage: Bacteria > Desulfobacterota > GWC2-55-46 > GWC2-55-46 > DRQE01 > JBBTLC01. The sequence continues at coordinate 1,555 of JBBTLC010000050.1, read as the reverse complement.
TTGTCATTGTCCGGCTTGACCGGACAATCCAGTTTTTTCTTTGAATATTTTTCCTGGATTCCCGTCCGCCATTATTATTGGCGGACGGGAATGACAAGAAGAAAAAGGCAGATTAACGGCCCGCGGCGCCTATCCTCGCGAGTTTATCCATTGAGGTTATGAAGATGTCTTTCCTCTTTATGTCTATGACGCCGGCCTCTTTAAGGCTCTTTAAAAGCCTTATCGAGGTCTCCTGAGTTATGCCCAAAAGCTCCGCCATCTCGAGGCGGGAGATCTGAAGATGCAGCCTCACCCCCCCGTCCTCCTTGACCCCTGACTCTTGAGCGAGGCTCAAAAGGAGGCTCGCGAGTTTTTCCGTGGCGTTCATGAGGCCGAGGCTCCCTATCCTCTCGTAGGCGTCGTGGAGTTCCTTTCCAAGCGATATTATGAGCTTCGCGGCTATCGTGGGCTCGGTCGTTATGGTTCTCAAAAAATCATTCTTGGATATGAAACAGAGCTCAGTTTCTTCCATTGCCACGGCGTTATTTTCATAGTTCTTGCCGTCGTAAAATACCTCCAGCCCGAGGAGGTCTCCGGGGGTGAGTATCTTTATTATCTGCTCCCTGCCGCCGCTCGAACTCCTGACGAGTTTTATCCTTCCGTGCTTAACGATATAGAGCCCTTTGCACTCGTCGCCCTCGGTAAACACGACCTTTTTTTTCGAATAGGAAACGGTCGTCACCACGTCCTTGAAGACGTGGAGTTCCTTGACGGAAAGCAGCGTAAAAAGGGCGTTATCCTTTATACGGCAATTGCATATGGAACAAACGGAATCTTTAATCCCCCCGCTTCCCGTTGCAGTGGCTTCGCGCAACGGGAACCCAGCCCCTTTCGGGACACCCACGCCAAGCGACGTGGGTCGTGGGGTAACCTTTGTCTTCATGTCAGCCCCTCACCTCTCGAGCGAGGCAAGCCCGTTGGTTCCGCAAAAAGCCTTGAACGGAAAATCCGCCATATACGGCATGACCGCCATGCTGACTCCCTTTGCCTCAATCCTTCGCGCGAGTTCCGTGACCTCGCCGTAATCTATCGGCTCCCCCGTAGTCCAATCAACTGTCTGAAATTTTATCAAAACCTTATGCGGCTCCCCGGCGATCTCGACTGCCTCGGAGGCAAGGTCCTCTATCAAACGATTTATCTCCTCATTGTCTTTGCCGAGTTCATCCGACATCTGTTTATGATAAGCCATTATGGAATAATAATCAAACCCGCTTTTCACCGCCCCGCGGAGGTCCTGGGAAAACCACGCGAGCGCCGACCTTGGGTTCGTAACGCTCTCGTACATCATATTTATGGCGAATTTGACGTCCGGATTCTTGGCCCGGACGGCATCTTTGAGCCTTCCCGCGACGTAAAGAAGCCTTGTGTTTTTCCACGACGCCCACTTCCAAAACTCCGCCGTATAAGCGACGCGCCCGTTGCCTTGTATCACGTAAAGCCCTTTCGCGTTAAGCCGCCTGCCAGTGTCCTGCCTGTAAAGGGCCTCGGCCCGCGGCCCGAACCCCTCGTTGTGTTT
>JBBTLC010000049.1:0-1615 GCA_038068875.1 Deltaproteobacteria bacterium | reverse complement strand
CCAAGTTTGCCCCATCCGCCGGAGGCAAAGGCAGTAGGACAGGCGTCCCGCCTGTCAAATTCGGGGGGGATTCCGGCAAAAGAGACAGGCGCGGCAATAACCGGGTCCATGCAAATATCCCGCACCATAAAGGTAGAGGGCAGGGTTTTCGATTCACTCCTTAAAACGACGGGAAACCTCCTTACCGTTCTTTCCGGCCTTAAGGGTTACGCCTCAGCCGTGCGTTCGATAAAACTCAAAGACCTCACCCACGAACTGGAAAAATCCATACAGGAACTCAACTCCGACATACTCTCCGCGAGGATGCTCCCCTTCGGAGACCTTACGCAAAACCTTCCGAGGATAATACGCGACATATCCGCGAGATACGGTAAAGAGGTAAACCTCGTCGTGGAAGGCGCCGACATAACCCTCGACAGGTCGATACTCGAAGGCATGGGAGACCCTCTCGTGCACATCATGAAAAACGCCCTTGACCACGGCATCGAGCCCGTAGCGGAACGAAAAAGCGTTGGCAAGCCCGAACGCGGCACGATAACCGTAAAGGCGTCGCAGAAAAAAGACATGGTGCTCGTGGAGGTAACGGACGACGGCAGGGGAATAAATCCCGAAAGGCTCAGGCAAAAGGCGATCGAAAAAGGCATCGAAGGGGAAAGACTCGACAAGATGACGGCGAAGGAAATAATCAAACTCGTCTGCCTTCCGGGGTTAAGCCTCGCGCAGTCGGTTACCGACATATCGGGAAGAGGCGTCGGCATGGACATAGTGGCGACTGCCGTAAACTCTCTCGGCGGCAAACTCGACATAGAAAACGAATACGGCAAAGGCGTCAAGATAAGCATGGAACTGCCTAAGGCGGCGTCCATAACGAGGATACTCTTCGTGAAAACCGGGGCTACGATGTTCGCCCTTCCGCTATCCAAGGTGGAAAAGATAATTATGCTAAGCGAAGCCTCGGGGAACAGGATAGATTACCTCGGAAGCTCCATACCGGCAAAAAGGCTCTCTGATGCCTTCCCCATCAAAGGCTCGGGCAAAGGCCGGGTCGCCGTGGTGGCGCGCGACGAAAAAACAGGAAACCCTTTCGCGATAATCGCCGACGAGTACGGGGACGAAATGGAGGCCTTCGTAAGGCCGCTCCGGCCTCCGTTCGAAAACCTCGACTTCGCCGTCGGTTTTACCATAACCGGAGACGGGAGGCCGGTCTTCGTGCTGGATTTAACTCGCCTCGCGCCCGCGTCGACGCCTTGCGGCGCGCCAGCCGCGTCCGCCTTAGGCGGAGGCGTTTCGTCATGAATGTAAGACTCCTTACGAAACTCCTCGAAAACATAAAGGACGGCAAGATCGGCGTGCCACGGGCGCTCGAAAAGCTCAAAACCCTTCCGTTCGAAGAACTCGAATTCGCGACCGTTGACACGCACCGCTCATTAAGGCACGGATTCCCGGAGGTTATTTTCGGAGAGGGCAAGACCGCGCGGCAGATTATTGGAATAGCGGCCGTCATGACGAAAAGAAAGGAAAACGTCCTTATAACAAGGCTTACGCGGGAAAAGGCCCGCGCGATTAAGCGGGCGTTTTCTCGCGCGGAATATAACGGCACGGCGAGGACTCTTTT
>JBBTLC010000048.1:0-1088 GCA_038068875.1 Deltaproteobacteria bacterium | reverse complement strand
GTTGCTTCGTTTGTTTTCATTGTATTACCTCCGTTTATAGCATTATATCAAAGTGTTTTGAAGGTGACAATCCGAAAAGCATTTCCCCTCACCCTACCCTCTCCAGACCCTTCGCCACTTGGCGTGGGTTCCCCGGGAGAGGGAGTAAAGACTTAACAGCGCGCCTTGGCATAGCCGCCATAGAAATCTTTCGCTTTCGTTGATACCGGTTACCGTTTTCCCCCTTTTAAGCCTTGACCGTTTCCGAGTTTACTGGTAGAATTTTATCCGGGTAAGCAAATCTTTTTTGCGAAAATCATAATTCCAAAAACGAGATGCCGGAACGACCCTTCGACCATTCGACAGGCTCATGGCTCAGGGCATGGTTCGGCATGACATAGCGGAGGCGGATGAAAAAACTCTGGAAGCTGAGTCCTCCCAATAAAGAACTCCAAGAATCTCTTTCAAGGGAACTCGACGTGCTTCCCGTCACGGCTCAATTGCTTATCAATCGCGGCCTTGTTGATTGCGACAAGGCCTTTTCTTTTCTCTCCCCTGATTTGCGAAGCCTTCACGACCCGTTCCTCATGAAGGACATGGACAAGGCCGTGAAGAGAATCGCAACGGCTCTTCAGAAGAGAGAAAAGATAGCGATATACGGCGATTACGACGTGGACGGGGTAAGCGCTTGCGCGCTACTCCATCTTTTTTTCAGAGAGATTGGCGTAGAGACTTTAACCTGCATCCCCGACAGGAAGGCCGAGGGTTACGGGCTTAATATCGAGGCAATAAAGCGTCTTGCCTTAAAGGGCGCGAAGCTCATCATAACGGTTGATTGCGGCACGTCGAACGCCGAAGAAATTATTTTTGCGGCTGAAGTCGGCATAGACTGTATCGTTACCGACCACCATCTTCCCTCTGACGGAATTCCTCCGGCTTACGCGATCGTAAACCCGATGCAAAAGGATTGCCTTTTTCCGTTCAAAGGGCTTTCGGGCGTCGGCGTGGCTTTTAACCTCTTGATGGCATTGAGGGCCGAGTTAAAAAAAGACTCGTCTTTCGCGAACCCGAATCTCAAGAAATATTTAGACCTCGTATGTATCGGCACC
>JBBTLC010000047.1:0-3729 GCA_038068875.1 Deltaproteobacteria bacterium | reverse complement strand
TGTTTAAGCCTTTTTATCACTTTATCCATCTCCATGACCGTTGTCGTCATGAGGGCTGAAAGCCCGACGATATCCGCTTTTGTTTTTATGGCCTCTTCCACTATCTTTTTCGCGCTCACGTTTTTGCCGAGGTCTATTACCTCGAAGCCGTGGTTTTCAAGCAGGGTCGAGACTATGTTTTTTCCTATGTCGTGGATGTCTCCCTCGACGGTCGCCATGATGACCTTGCCGAGAGACGGGCCAGTTTGTCCGTGGAATTCTTTTTTAAGCCTCGTGAAGGCCTTTTTTACCGTGTCGGCCGAGAGTATGACCTGAGGCAGGAAATATTTGTTGCACGCGAAAAGCCGTCCCACCTCGTCAAGCCCGGGTATGAGGCCAACGTTACCGATCTTTAACGGCCCCCACCCTGCTTGAATTGCCTCTTCCACGAGGTTGACTATGTTTTCTTCGTCCCCTGAAATTACGGCATGGCTGAGTTTTTCTTCGAGGCTTTCCGGCTTTTTCGTCTGAAGGGGTTTTTCAAAAAAAGGCGACCTTGTCTCGAACCTCTTTATGTAGCGGTCGGCCTTCGCGTCAAGCCCCAAAAGAACGGAGCTTGCGTGGAACGCGTCCATCATGGGCTGGTTCTTGGTGTTCATTATGGCGCAGTCCAGTCCCGCGGCCATTGCCATTGAAAGAAAACTCGCGTTGACGGTCTCCCTCGAAGGAAGGCCGAACGAGATGTTGCTTACTCCGAGCGCTGTCGTGAGCCCGAGTTCTTGCTTGACGAGCCGTATGGCCTTCATGGTCTCAAGCGCGCCTTTCGGCTCGGCGCTTACTGTCATGGCGAGGCAGTCTATATAAACGTCCTCTTTTTTAATTCCGATTTTTTTCGCGGCGTTTAAGATTTTTTTCGCCACCTTGAGTCTTCCCTCGGCTGTCGCCGGTATTCCGTTATCGTCGAGGCAGAGGCCCAACACCGCGGCCCCGTATTTTTTCGCGAGAGGCAAAATAGTGGAGAGTTTTTTCTCTTCGCCGCTAACCGAGTTTATGAGAGGTTTGCCGTCGCACGCCTTAAGCCCCGCCTCTATCACCTTCGGGTCTGCCGAGTCTATGACTATGGGACACGAGGTGTTTTCGTTTACGATAAACACAGCGCGCGTCATAGCGCTTATTTCGTCTATGCCCGGCACCCCGACGTTTACGTCGAGAACGTGCGCTCCGCTTTCTGTCTGCTCTTTGGCCTCCTGCCTTATCATCGCGGTCTTGCCCGCTTTTATTTCTAAGGCGAGGGTCTTTCTTCCGGTCGGGTTTATCCTCTCGCCGATTGTTACGGGGGGAAGGCCGCTTCCGAAAAGAACGTGAGCGCTTCTGCTTGAAAGTGACGAGAAGGTTACCTCCTTCGCTCTTCCGCGCTCCTGCTTCATGGACAAAAACGCCTTGCCCATTTTTTCGATGTGTTCGGACGTGGTGCCGCAGCAGCCTCCGAGGATTCTTACTCCGACTGAAACGAGTTTTGGCACGTATTCCGTCATCTCTTCGGGAGTCGCCGGGAATATGGTTTCATCGCCTTTTAAAACCGGTATGCCTGCGTTAGGCTGGGCTATCAAGGGAAGGTCTGTGACGGTGCTCATCTCGGCTAAGGCTTTATATATGCCCTCTATGCCGAGCGAGCAGTTGGCCCCGATGCAATCCGCTCCGAGAGAGTCCGCTATTATGGCGAAGGCCTTGGGAGAGGTGCCGAGAATGGTCCTCATGGACAGGTCGAAGGTCATTGTGGCGACTATTGGAAGGCCCGTTTCTTTCGCGCCTATTATCGCGGCCTTCATCTCTTTTATGTCCATCATTGTTTCTATTATGACGAGGTCCGCCCCGCCGTCTTTAAGCGCCTTTGCCTGCTCGCTGAAAACCGAAACAGCCTCGTCAAAGTCCATGTCTCCGACGGGCTTTACGAACCTTCCCGTCGGGCCGATGCCTCCTGCCACGAAGAGGTTTTTCCCGATTGCGGCTTTCGCGTTTTTGACTGACGCTATGTTTATCTCGCGAAGCCTATTTTCAAGGCCGTATTCCGCGAGCTTTATCCTGTTCGCGCCGAAGGTGTTTGTGGTAACGACGTGGGAGCCCGCCTTTTTATAGGCAAGGTGGACTTTTTTTACGAGTTCGGGTTGAGTCAGGTTAAGCTCGTCCGGGCATCCGCCGGGCTTGAGCCCGAGCCTTTGGAGCATGGTTCCGGTTGCGCCGTCGAATATCACGGCACGGGATTTTAAAAATTTTCTAAAGTCTTTTGGCATGGGTAATTACCTTAATCTTTCCTCCCTCTTTTTTCAAAGGGGGATTGCTTTGCGGCCTATTGTATCTATTTGGAGGCGCGGTATCAAGAAAGAATGCAAAGGCCTGGTTCCCCCGATGTAACATCGTGGGACAGGCTCTTGACCCGTAATGATTTAATTTGCCTCTTTAACTCCCCTCCTTACCAAGGAGGGGTCGGGGGAGGTGTTCTACCCCACCCTCCCTCCCCTTGTAAAGGGGAGGAGAAAGATGCGCACCGCCGGGGTTTATTAATTCATCGTGCTGTCCGCAAGGCATGGGTGACCCCTGCACCCACGATGCTTTATTTACTCTTTAGCATGCGCACCATCGGGGTTTATTAATTCATCGTGCTGTCCGCAAGGACAAAAATCCTTGACTTTGCCGCTTGAAAACCATTATTATGAATACTTCTTGTTTTAACGGACCTTACGATATTCCCGGGTAGCTCAGCCGGCAGAGCGGGTGACTGTTAATCACCATGTCGGGGGTTCGAATCCCTCCCCGGGAGCCAAAATATAAAAAGCGGAGATGGGTTTTCCGGTCTCCGCTTTTTTATTTTAATTCGTGTGCCGGATTCGAACCCCTCTGCCGTAGGCAGACCGGGTTGGGCCAGCCCATATAAAGGGGCGCAAAAGGCCGTTGTTGTTTTTATTAAAAGAATTTAATCTTTTATCTTGACAATGGAAAAGGTTTCTATATACTCTATATACCCTTATACACTTAAAGTCGTGGTTGCAACGTCGTAGCGTTATTTCAGGCCGCAAGAGGACAGTACGCTCAGGAAAACTAAGGTATAGGAGGCAGGAGGATGCTGTTGTTAGACAGGATTTTGGATGACAAGGGGCAGACGGTCATCGAGTATGTCCTCATCATAGGGATCGTCATCATAGCCCTCGCGATCGTCCTTCGGAGCGAGTTTAGCAATACCGTCGAGATTGCGGCCGATAAGATAGAGACGAAGATAGCGGCGGAACTAACTTCGCCTTGACACGGAAGAAAAAAGTTGTGTATTTAAAGCAAACGTTGTAATATCATAGCGGTTCATACGTGTTGCAAAAACGGGCCGCACGGCCCGGAAAAAAACCAAGGAGGGGTAGCATGAAGAGCGTAATGAAACTGTTAGGGAAGATTGGGCTTAAAAACGAGAAGGGGCAGACGGTGATAGAGTACATCCTCGTCATAGCGCTCGTGGTAATAGCTCTCGCGTTGGTCATGAGGGGCGCGTTCACCGATACCGTCACGACTACGGTGGATAAGATCGATACGCAGATTCTGAATGCGGTTACATAAACGGCTTTACGCGCCACGCACCATTTGATGGTGCGTGGCGCACTCTTTTCGAGGCTGCTCTGCCGGCAAAGCGTCTCTTTTGAAAAAATCATATCGGAGCGGTATGCGCTGTAGCGCTAAAAAAATGGGTCGCGGCCGGAAAGATGAGAG
>JBBTLC010000046.1:0-3804 GCA_038068875.1 Deltaproteobacteria bacterium | reverse complement strand
CCTAACGTATAATTTCTCGAAAGAGGCCCTGTACAGGTAAGCACAAGGTCTCCGAGCCCGGAAAGGCCGTAGAAGGTGGCCTCGTTCGCACCCATTGCCAAACCTAAAACCGATATCTCCTTAAGCCCCCTCGTTATCAAAGCGGCCCTCGCGTTGAAGCCTAAGCCTAATCCGTCGGAGATTCCCGATGCTATGGCTATGACGTTTTTCATGGCCCCGCCAAGCTCAACCCCGATTGTATCGGTATTGGTATACACCCTGAAATAGGGCGTTGAAAAGGCCTCTTGAACCTCCTCGGCGATTGCGATGGACTCTGCCGCGGCGCAAGCGGCGGAAGGAAGCCTCATGCTTACTTCTTTGGCGAATGTCGGGCCTGAGATTACGGCGATGGGTATTCCCTTTGGCAAAACCGAGCCGAGTATGCCCGAAGGGGTAAGGTGCGTTTTCTGCTCTATGCCTTTTGACGCGCTCACTATTATCGCGCCGTCAACAGGACTAACACCCTTAAAAATTCCCCTTATTCCGTGAGACGGCACGCAGCATACGATTATGCGCGCTCCCGAAAAGGCGTCTTCAAGGGAAGACGTAATGCTTAAAGTTTTAGGGAATTTTATGCCCGGCAGATATAACTTGTTCTCTTTCTCCTTATTAAGTGTATCGCAAAACTCGTTGTTCCTCGCCCAAAGAGTTACGCTTAGGCCTTTACCCGAAAGTAAAACACCTATGGCAGTGCCCCAACTCCCTGCGCCTATGACTGAGATACCCGCCATCTATCTGCCCTCCCCGGATGCCGCAAGGTTCCCGGCTTCGCTCCGGTGCGCCGGAGTTCCGTGCCTCATCCTCTCGAGAGTAGCGTCTATCTTTATGCCGAGCACGTCTTTATTGGGGTATTCCGCCTTTAATTCGATAAGCAGTTCCAGCGCCTCCTTGAGCATGCCTGATTCCTCCAAAACGCTTGCCTTGGCGAGCTTGGCCTCGGCGTAAATGCCGCTACCTTTGTAATCGGCCATTATCCCATCATAGGCCTTCACGGCATCAATCATGTTGCCTTCAAGGTAATGGGTGTTCGCGATCTGGAGCCTCGCTTGAGGTTTGAGGGGGGAAGAGGATATGGAAATGGTTTTCAGTATTTCCTCGAATTCTATGCGTGCCTGACGGAAATCGTTCTGCCTTATATAGCCCATGGCTATCTGATACCGGTAAAGGTCTTTTTTGCCTGACGGGCCGTTCTCCATGAGCCACGCGTACTCGCCTATGGCCTTCCTCTCTTCGCCTGTTCCGGAGTAAATGGCCGCCATGTCTTCCCTTGCGAGCGCCACCTGAGAACTCTTCGGATAGAGACGAAAGAGTATGGCGTAGGCATCCATGGCGCTTTTCGCGTCCCTCAAATGATGGCTGTGTATATAGCCTATCCTGTACTGGCTTTCGGCGGCGAACTCGCTTCCGGGGTAATTGATGACGAAGTTCGTGAACTTTTCTGTCGCGGAGACGTAGTCGCCGGCTATTAAAGCCTGCTCGGCTTCAAAGAATATCTTTTCCTCGCCTTTCGGGCCGCAACCAAAGATAAAAACAACGCATATGACCGAAAGGACCATGATACGAAAGCATCGCATGACTTGCCTTAATCCCCCCGACCCCTCTTTGTCCGCATGAATGCGAGATCTCGCTTGCGGCGGGTAAAAGGGGCTAACTAAACCTCTTCCCCCTCGCCCTCCACGGCTTCCTCTTCCTTCTCGGCTATCGGGGCTATGCCTGTCATGGTTTCTTCCTTGTCTATGTCCATAAGGCGCACGCCCTGGGTGTTTCTCCCTATAATCGGCACGCCCGTCATCTGTATCCTTATTATCTTGCCCTTATCGGTCGTTATCATTATCTCGTCCGTGTCCTTCACCTGAGCTATGGCCACAACGTTTCCGTTCCTCTCGGAGGTCTTTATGTTTATTATGCCGCTCCCTCCCCTTGACTGGAGCCTGTACTCCGAAAGCTCGGTCCTCTTGCCGTAGCCCCTCTCCGTAACCGTAAGTATGGTCGTAGCCGTATCGTCCACTGTCTCCATGCCGACTACGATATCGTCGTCATGGAGCTTGATAGCCCTGACGCCCCTTGTCTGGCGCCCCGTTTCACGCACGTCTTCCTCGTTGAACCTTATGGCCATGCCGCGGCGGGTGCCGAGGAATATGCCGTTTTTGCCGTTCGTAAGGCGCGCCCTTATGAGGCTGTCGCCGTCGTCCAAATTGACGGCTATCAGGCCCCCGGAGCGTATGCTGGAAAAACTCATGAGGTCGCTCTTCTTTATGACGCCCCTGCTCGTGCCCATGATTATGAAATATCCCTCGTTGAACTCCCTCACCGGCAGATACGCCGTCAACATCTCGCCCTGAGAGAGGTTCAGGAGATTCGCGATGGATTTGCCTTTTGCCGCGCGTCCGGCCTGGGGTATGTCGTAAACCTTCAAGGAATACGCCTTGCCTTTGTCGGTGAAGAAAAGTATGTGGCTGTGGGTCGAGGCGACGAAAACGCTCGATACGAAGTCCTCGTCTCCCGTGGTCATTCCCATCTTGCCCTTTCCGCCGCGCCTCTGAATCCTGAAAAGGCTCGTCGGGTTTCTCTTTATGTAGCCCTTGTGCGAGATGGTGACCACCATGTCCTCTTCGGCGATGATGTCCTCTATGGTTATGTCGCCGGTCTTATCGACTATCTCGGTTCTCCTGTCGTCCCCGAATCTTTCCTTGACGGCGTTGAGTTCAAGGACGATTATGTCTATCAAGAGTTTCGGGGTCGCGAGTATCTCCTCGCACTTCTTTATGAAGGCCAAGACCTCTTTATACTCGGCGATTATCTTTTCCCTCTCTAATGAGGTGAGCCTGTGAAGCCTCATGTCGAGTATGGCCTGCGCCTGCGGAGTGGTGAGCTCGAACTTCTTTATGAGCCCTTCCCGCGCCTCATCCGGCGATTTCGACGCCCTTATGAGTTTTATCACCGCGTCAAGGTTGTCTATGGCAATCTTTAGGCCTTCGAGGATATGCGCCCTTTCCCTCGCCTTATTGAGGTCGAATACGGTGCGCCTCGTTACGACCTCTTTGCGGAACTTCACGAACTCGTTAATGAGTTCGGAAAGGCTCAAGACCTTGGGCTGCCCGTCGACAATGGCCAGGTTTATGATGCCAAACGCGGACTGCATCTGGGTGTGGAGGTAGAGATTATTCAGGATGACCTCGGCCACTTCGTCCTTTTTAAGTTCGACGACTATCCTCATCCCGTCCCTGTCGGACTCGTCCCTTATATCGGATATGCCCTCTATCTTCTTGTCGGTTACGAGGTCGGCGATCTTCTCGATGAGTCTCGCCTTGTTGACCATGTAGGGTATTTCGGTTACGACGATGCTCTGGCGTCCGGTCCTCGGGTGTTTTTCAAACCCGGCCTTGGCCCGAATCTGTATTATTCCCCTGCCGTTTTTGTACGCGTCCCTTATGCCTTCCCTGCCGTGGATGAAGCCTCCGGTCGGGAAATCCGGCCCCGGCACGAGCCTCATGAGTTCCTCGGGCTTGGCGTCGGGCTTCTTTATGACGTAGAGTATCGCGTCTATTATCTCGCGGAGGTTGTGGGGAGGCATGTTGGTGGCCATGCCGACCGCTATGCCTGAAGAGCCGTTAACGAGAAGGTTCGGGAACGCGGCGGGCATGACCTTTGGTTCTTTAAGCGAGCCGTCGTAGTTAACTCCGAAATCCACCGTCTCCTTTTCTATGTCCGCAAGGAGTTCTCCGCATATCCGCGCCATCCTGATTTCGGTGTAACGCATGGCCG
>JBBTLC010000045.1:0-2836 GCA_038068875.1 Deltaproteobacteria bacterium | reverse complement strand
GACGACCCCGAGTTTTCGGACATCGTAAAACAGGCCGGACGCGAGCTTTTCTTGCTTCAGTCCTCGGATTGGCAGTTTTTGATTTCCACCCGCGCCGCGGCCGATTACGCCGAGGCAAGGGTTTCGCGCCATTACGAGGACTTCAAAAAACTCGCGGAATTAGCGGATAAAAAGTTAGGCGGAATCGCGCTTAACGAAGGTGAAAAGAATTCTCTCCAAATCATAATGGAAAGGGACAATCTCTTTCCGGACATAGACCCGCTTTGGTTCAAGGAGGTTGAGTTCGCACCGGCCGGGGCTTGAGCTTTAAGAATGTAGGGCAGGGCTTCAGCCCTGCATAAAGATAGCAACCCTAAAGGGTTGCGCTACTTGCGCCGGGGAAGGGATTTATTCGTTTGGAAGCGAGCGAGACGATAAAAAAGCAGATAACCCTCGAAAACAATTCCATCGCCGCGGTGCTTTTCGGCAAGGACGGCGCTAATCTCAAGATGGTGGAGAAAAAGCTCGGCGTTTCCATAAATTCGAGGGGTTCTCAGGTCATAATAGAAGGTTCCGCCGAGGCCGCGACAATCGCCGAAAGGCTCATAAAGCAACTCTACGAACTTACCGAATCAGGCTACGCAATTACGCCACCCGACTTCGACTACGCCAGCCGGATACTCTCGAAGGATAAGGACGCCCGCCTGAAAGACGTCTTCACCGACACGGTCTTCGTTTCTTTCAGGAAACGGCAGATTACCCCGAAGAGCATAACCCAGAAAAAATACGTGGATTCAATGAGACGCCACGACATCGTCTTCGGCATAGGTCCGGCCGGCACGGGAAAGACCTATCTCGCCATGGCCGCGGCAGTGGCGGCTCTTACGAATAAAGAGGTTGACAGGATAATACTTACCCGTCCCGCGGTCGAGGCAGGCGAGAAGCTCGGATTTCTTCCCGGCGACATAGTGGCCAAGGTGGACCCTTATTTGAGGCCGCTTTATGACGCCTTGCATGACATGCTCGATATCGAGAGGGTGCAGAAGTTGACCGAGCGCGGGATAATAGAAGTCGCGCCTTTGGCCTTCATGAGGGGACGCACTTTAAACGATTCATTCGTCATATTGGACGAGGCGCAGAACACCACGCCCGAGCAGATGAAGATGTTTCTTACCCGTTTGGGCTTCGGTAGCAAGGCCGTCATAACCGGCGATATAACCCAGATAGACCTTCCCTTCGCGAAACCTTCGGGACTTGTCGAGGCGCAGAAGATACTTCGCGACATAGAGGGCATAGAGTTCGTCAACTTTACCGAGGTGGACGTCGTCAGGCATCCTCTCGTTCAGGAAATAATAAAGGCCTTTGAAAAAGCAGGCAAGAAAAAACAAAAGACAATCGTCGAGGAGATATAAAACGGTTCCCCACCCTTTTACAAAGGGGGGTCGGGGGGGATTGCGGACGGATTGTTTTTAAAAACCTTTATTTTTCCCTTCCTAATTCCGCTTTTCCACGGAGAAAAAACAACCTTGAAAATCGAGATAAACGTAAAAAAAGGCGTCAAGGCCGACAAAGTCCGCGTCAAAAAGATTGCTCAAGCGATATTGAAGGCCTTAGGCCTTAAGAAGATTGAGCTGAGCGTGCTTATTACCGACGACCTTGGCATAAGGGAACTCAATAAAACCTTTCGCAATATTGACGCTCCGACGGATTGTCTGAGTTTTCCGTCCGGGGAGGAACCCCCCTTTTACAAAGGGGGGTTAGGGGGGATTGACGCAGGCGCGCTCGGCGACATAGCCATATCAATCGACAAGGCGGCTTCGCAGGCAAAGGAATTTAAGGTAAGTTTAGAGGGCGAGATGAAAAGGCTTCTTACCCACAGCGTGCTTCACCTCATGGGCTTTGACCACGTGAAAGGCGGGCGTCAAGCAAGGCTTATGAAAGAGAAGGAAGAAGCAGTGTTGAAGGCTCTGCCGTCATTGCGAGGGCGGCTTTAAGCCAGAAGCAATCTCGTTTTACAATCATCAGCCTTTGTGGCGTGTCTTTTTTTCCTCTCCTCCGCCTGAGGCGGAGGGAGAGGAGGTAAAAAAGACCGCTGGAATGACAAGGCTACGAAAGATATTAAAACTAATGGACTCCTCATCAAAGAAAATACTCATAATCTATTCTATTGTCGCGTGGGCGATAATCGCCGGAGCGGCGTATGGCGGCCGGTATCTGTATCTCAACTACGTAAGACCGAACATACCCGAGGGCATGGCCAAGGAACTCGCAAAGCCCGCTGTCTTGAAAGGCGAAGGGCTTTTGGCCAAAAGAAAAGTTTTCAAGGATTCTTCAATCGGATACGTGACCGACATTGTCATGGCAAGGCCGGTCAAGGACAGATTCGGGCTCGGAGTGGCCGGAACAAAAGGCGCCGTGTTCCTCGATGAAAAATGGAATGTCGAGTCTTTCGTTGATTTTAAAAAGTGCGAGTGTCCCGATCAAATCGAGTTCGTGGACGTAGAGGGCGATTGGACTACGGAGTTCATGGTGAGGTCGTCGGACAAGGGCTTCATGCTTTTGGATAACGGCGGAGAGGTGCTCTGGACTTACGCGAAGGACACGGGAGCGAGCGACATGGCGACAGGCGACTTCGACGGCGACGGAATGGCGGATTTCGCGGTTGCGATTTACGAAGAAGGCATACGGATTCTCGACGGGAAAGGCAACGAGATGTGGCAAAATCCGGTCGAAGACGCCTGGCGCGTCGAGGCCGGCGACATTGATAATGACGGAAAGTCGGAAGTCGTGCATTACGGTTTGGATGGCAATATAACGGCGATTAATTCCTCCGGAGAAGAGGTGGGCGCTACGGCGT
>JBBTLC010000044.1:0-11026 GCA_038068875.1 Deltaproteobacteria bacterium | reverse complement strand
CATCTCCCTCTCGCCCGACGATAGAAGCCTGTTTTCAACCCGGTCAACGGTCTTTTCCATGTCGTCGAAGCTCACCGGCCTTTTCTCACAGGCCTTTTTAACTCCGGCAAGTATCTTATTCTTGTCATACGGCACCCTCCTGCCGTCCTTTTTAATGACAAGCGGCAGAGGTTCCTCGACCGTCTCATAGGTGGTGAACCTCTTGGAGCAGGACAAACATTCCCTCCTCCTCCTCGTGGCGCTACCGTCCCTCGATGTCCTCGAGTCTATAACCCGGTCTTCCGTATGGCCGCAAAATGGACACTTCATATAAGCCTTAACTATATAATAACGAAGCGGTGTATTACAAGGACTTTGAGGGAAACAACAGCCGGCTTGGGATTTTTTGGGGGGCTACCTTATGCCGATTTTTTCCTTAAATTCGTCAAGGAGCGTATAAACGACCGGAACAACGAGAAGGGTAAGGAAGGTGGACACGACCATCCCGCCGATTGTGGCTATGGCCATAGGCGCCCTTGATTCGCTTCCCGGCCCTATGGCAAGGGCCGTTGGGAGGACTCCCAAAATAGTCGAGAGAGCCGTCATGAGAATGGGCCTGAGCCTCACCGGACCTGCCGTTAACACGGCCTCCCTCATCGGCATTCCGGTTTTTCTCAAGGTATTGG
This sequence comes from Deltaproteobacteria bacterium, assembly GCA_038068875.1. Lineage (GTDB taxonomy): Bacteria > Desulfobacterota > GWC2-55-46 > GWC2-55-46 > DRQE01 > JBBTLC01. Next base: position 10,361 of record JBBTLC010000044.1, on the reverse strand, counting down.
TGTAGTCAACGAGGAGGATGGAGTTTTTAACGACAAGCCCGACGAGTAGTATCAAGGCTATGAGGCTATAAATATTAATGGTGTTGCCGGTAGCCCACAGCGCGCCGAGCGCGCCGACTATGCTTAACGGAAACGCCAGCATGACCGTAAAGGGATGGATAAAACTCTCGAACTGGGACGCGAGAATCATGTAGGTTATTATGACGGCGAGGAATAGCGCGAACGCCATGCTCTGCATGGATTCTTCGAACATCTCGGCGCTTCCTCCGAGCCGCGTGGTGAAGCCCTCGGGAAGCGCCTCTTTGGATATCGCGGCTATGTCTTCCAGCGCGCTTCCGAGCGTTTTATCGCCTTCGAGGTTAGAGGTAATGGTTATGCTTCTTTCCCTGTCGCGCCTGTTTATGACGCTCGGGGCGACAGTTTCCTCGACCCCTATCAGGTTTTCGAACTTTACGAGCGTTCCGCCTTTGCTCCTTACGTAAAGTTCCTTCAAATCCGACGGGGTCGCGCTCTGCGACGGAATGAGCTTCAATCTTACGTCGTACCTCTTGCCGGCCTCTTTGTACTCCGCAACGTCGCTTCCTCCGACGAGCGAATTTATGGTCTTCGCGATTGTCGTCAAGTCAACCCCGGCGTCAGCCGCCCTCTCGCGGTCTATGGTAACCTTAAGCTCGGGAAGGCCCAAGTCCAGATCCGTGTCAACGTCAACGACGCCCGGAATCTTTTTGAACCTGTCGGTTATCCGGCCTGCGTATTTGTCGAGTTCCTTCAAGGTCGGCCCCTTTATGATGAATTCAAGGGCAGGCCCCCTGCTTGAGCCGAAGCTCATGGTCATGGCGTTGACGAAAACCGTCATGCCCGGCTCCTTGTTCAACTCGCGCCTCAGGAAACCTATAATCTCTTGCTGAGATCTTTTTCTCTCTTTCCGGGGGTGCATCCTGACGAACATCAAGCCCTTATTGACCCGTCCGCTTTCGCCTAATGCTATGGCGCTGAAAAAGCTCTTTACCTCCGGTATCCCCGCAAGCAAATTTTCATTACGCTTGAGTTTCCTGCTTGTGTACTCTATGGAAGACCCGACCGGCGTCTCGAACATGACCATGAATCTCGATTGGTCTTCCTGCGGCACGAATTCCTTTCCGAGCGCCGTCCAGAAAAAAATACTGGACGAAAAAATCCCGAGCGTGATCAAGATGACCATAAGCCTCTTCGAAAGAGAAACCGCGAGGAGCCTTCCGTAAAACGACTCTATGGCTTTGTAAAACGCCTCGCTCAAGCGGTAAAACCGGCTTTCCTTGCCGGTTATATCAAGAAATCTTGCCGACAGCATCGGAGTAAGAGTTAAGGCCACAAGAAGCGAGATTGCTATTGCTATGGCAACGGTTATGCCGAATTCAAAGAAAAACCTCCCTATAACGCCTTTCATGAAGGCTACGGGCACGAAGACAGCGGCAAGGGAGGCAGTGGCGGCAATGGCGGCGAAGGCTATCTCCTTCGAGCCCTTGGACGCGGCATCAAGGCGGCTCTCTCCCTCTTCGGCGTGGCGGTGGATGTTCTCTATGATTATTATGGCGTCGTCTATCACCACTCCTATCGCGAGGGTAAATGCGAGCATGGTCATCGTATTCAGGGTAAAGCCCATGAAATACGTGAATATGAACGAACCTATTATTGAAAGAGGAATGGCAGTGGCGGTAATAAGGGTGGCGACGATATTTCGGAGGAAAAAGAAGACTATGGCGGCCGCGAGTACCCCTCCGAATATCAAAGAAAACTCCATCTCCTCTATGCTCTCTTCAATGAATACCGAAGAATCGAAGGCTATGTCGAGCTTTATCCCGGACGGAAGATCGGCCTTGGCCTCCTCCACCTTCGTCCTCACGAGCTTGGCGAGTTCGACCGTGTTCGCCCCTGCCTTCTTCCTTATGCCGAGCCCGACGGCCTCCTTGCCGTTATACCGCGCGAGAGCCCTTTTATCCTCTATGCCGTCTTCCACGGAGCCGACGTCGGAGATCCTTATCGGGAAACCTCCCCTATAAGCGATTATAAGATCTTTGAAGTCTCCGGCCCGCTCGAACTCCCCCTCTATCTTCACGCTGAACTCGCGGTCCACGCTCTCAAGAAATCCGCCCGGTATCTCGGCGTTTTCCCTTTTTAAAGCAATGGCGACGTCCTCAACCGAGACGTTCCTCGCCATAAGCCTCGCCCTATCGAGCCAAACCCTTATTGTTCTTTTTCTTTTGCCGCCGGTCGTTATGGCGCCGACGCCCTTAAGCGTCTCGAGCCTCGGCTTAAGCGAGTCTTCCGCGAACTTGGTTACGTCCTGTATGGGGCGGTCTCCGCTTACTGCCACCCACATGATAGGCTGCGCCTGCATGTCGAGCTTGCCGACTATCGGCGTATCGGTGCCTTCGGGAAGGAACTTGGCTATGGAGGCGACCCTGTCCCTCACGTCCTGCGCCGCGATGTCTATATCGCGCTCCATCTCGAACTCCACCGTAACGACGGAGGCGCCGTGCGAAGAAACGCTCGTAAGGTTCCTGACGCCCTCGATAGTGGCGACCTCTTCCTCTACCCTATCGGTTATGTTTTCTTCGATGACTTCGGGACTCGCGCCTTGGAGCATGGTGGTGACGGTTACGATGGGAAACTCGACCTTCGGAAACTGGTCAACGCCGAGCCTTAAAAACCCTATCACACCGAAGATTAAAAGCGCCGCCATCAGCATGAACACCGTAACGGGCCTTTTTATGGAAAACTCGGGAAGAAACATAAGAACTTTCTATTATTGAGATTTTTTACTGCCTGACATTCAGCTTCGCGCCTTCCGCGAGGCCTTGGGCGCCGTCCACGACTACCGCGTCCCCTTCGTTAATGCCGGTCGAGATGACCGCGCTTCCGTCCTGCCTAAGCGCCACCGAGACTTTTCTCATGGATGCCGCGCCACCGGAGGCGACGTAGACGAAAAAACCGTCCTGCCCCTGCACTATGGCGTTCTCGGGAACAAGATACGCGTCTTTTAAAACGCCGGTAACGACCTCGACGTTAGCGAAAAGCCCGGGCTTAAGGGTTTCTCTTTCATTCTTTACGCGCGCCTTTATCCTGAATGTCCTGTTGTTTTTATCCACATCAGGGCTTATAAAATACACGCTTCCCGAAAACTCAAAGTCAATGGACTTGACTCTTATCAATACCGGTTGCCCTTCCCTAACCTCGCCTACGCGGCCTTCCGGAACTTCGGCCGAGACCTTAACACTGCTTACGTCCATAAGCCTGAAGAGCTTGTCTCCCTCCTTAACGTAACTGCCGACGGAAACGTAACGCCCGGCTATTCGCCCCGAAAACGGCGCCGAGACGCGCGTATGGGCAAGGTCGAGTATCGCGAGATTAAGAGCGGCCTTTATGCCGGAAACCGTTGCCTTTGCCGAATCCCTCCTTGAAAGGGAACTTTCGTAGGCGTCTTTGCTTATGAGGTCTTCTTTCAGAAGTTCGGTCTTCCTCTTGAAATCATTTTCCGCGAAGTCCAGTTCGGCTCTTGCCCTCGTGAGGTCTGCCCTGCTCTTCTCAACCTTCCGGGTAAACTCGCCGCTATCCAGCAAAAGAAGCTCCTCGTTCGTTCGGACGAAGTCGCCTTCGTCCTTAAGCAAGGACTTTACCTTTGCCGCTACCGAAGAGGCCACTATGACCTCTTCTTCAGGCTCGAGCGTTCCAACGAGAGAAATCTTTTGCGTCACGTTCTCTTTCTTGGCCGTCCATATTGTCACGTTATGAGGACGCTCGGCCTGTTGCGGCTTCCCTGAATCGCCGCCGTCACCATTGCCGCAGGCCGAAAGCAAAACAGAGGCCGCTAATATCGAAAAAAACCTATTGAATCTTCTCACTCCACTGCTCCTTTCGCGCCCAGACCCCGACCCGCGGGGTACCCATCCGAAGGATGGGTCTGGGCGGGTACCCCGCGCATGGGTACTCCTCCGCTCATAAATATCTCGGCTTCTTCAAGAAGCGTCCCCGCGCTCCGCTTAAGCTCAAGCGCCGAGAGTTCATACTCGTAAGAGGCCCTCATGAGTTCAAGCTCGGCGGACGTCATGGTAACGTCGGCGTCTATCAAATCCGTCGCGGAGGCAAGACCGTTCTTATACTGCTTGAAAACCATATTATAGTTCTCTTCCGCGAAACGAACCTGCTTCCTATAGGCGTCTATTACGGCGCGGACCGAGGCCGCGTTGTTGGCGGCGCGCTTCACCTGAAGGATTATCTCTTTTTTGAGCGCGAGCCTCTCTATCCCGGCCTGCCTGAGCCTGCTCCTCGCCTCTCCTAATTCCGCCACACGGAGACCGCCTTCGAATATCGGGAATGTCAGGGTAACGGCGGCGTACGCGCTCTCGTCTAAAAAGAACGACGTCTTCGGGGACTGCTCGCGCAGAGAATAAACCCCCTCGACCGAAAGCATCGGCATGAAAGACCCCTTGGCGTATTTTATTCCTTCTTCGGCTATTTCTTCCTCAGTTGTTTTTATGAGATAATCCTTCCTCTTAAGAAAGGCCCCTTGCATAAGGGAAGTCTCGTCCTCGGCTGCCTCGAATCCCGGGGTCTTCTCCTTGATATCGAAGTCTTTGTCAATGCCCGCCATCCTCTTTAGAATTTCCTTCGCGTCCAGAAGCCCTGCCCCTGTCTTTACGATATCGGCCTCCCTCGCCGCGACCTCCGCCTCGGCCCGGAAAATCTTGGCCTTGGTCGCGCTCCCGACCTTAAACTGCGCCTCAGCCACGCGAAGCTGCTCGTTTGCCCGTTTAAGGGCCGCGGACTTTATGTCAAGCTCTTTTTTCGCCCTTAAGGCGTTATAGTAAGCGAAAGCCGTATCCATGAGCACGGCCTCCTTCGCGTCCAAGACCCCGAGTTCACCGGCGATAACGCCTTTTTTCGCCTGGCGGATAAGGCTCCACTCCCTTCCGCCGCCGTAAAGCGGCTGGGTAATCCGCGCCTCGAAACGGGAGTTATAATCAGGCTGAAGAGACAACGTGCCGCTTCCCTTTTTTTCGCTGTATCTCGTATAGACCTCTTCGAGGGTAACGTTCGGAAGCACCTTCGAATATGCCTTGGTAATGTCGACCTTAGTCCGCTCGACCGATTCAGAGGCTATTCCTACGCGTTCATGGCTTGCGAGAGCCTCTTTCCAGAGTTCGGCGAGCCCATACCCGGGAACCGCGAAACACGCGCCTGAGGAAAATACAATGAAAGAAGAAACCAACCCGCCGATGAATACGCCTCTAAAATTCATCTCGCCTTCTCCTTGAAAATACCGTTAAGAAATATCCCGGCAAACGCCTCGGCCACCTTTTTCCGGGGTCTCGAAAAAAACCTCTTAAAGCCGAGTATCTCCTGGGTCATGCAATAATGGAGCACCATGCCCAAGAACGCCCTCGCGGAAAGTTCGGGGTCTATCCTCTTAAACTCGCTCCGCTTTATGCCGTCTTTTATCAATCCGCAGACCAGTTTCAGAGTTTCAACCCCGCGGCTCTCTATGAACATATCCGAAAACTTATGCTTTTCAAGGGCGCTGAAAAGCAATAACCGCGCGAAGGTAGTGTCTTCGGCGTAAAGCTCCAGGAAGTAGTCGGCTATGGCGATAAAAGCCCCTTTGCCGCTTTTCCCCTTAACCCTGCCTTCGAGCTTCAAGTTTCCGTGCTTGTCGTCGCAACACCTGTTTATTATTGCCGCGTAGAGATCGGATTTGTCGGCAAAATACCTGAATATCACGGCCTCGCTTATGCCGGCGGCCTTGGCCACCTCTTTAGTGGTGGTTCCCTTAAAGCCTTTCTTGGAGAAAAGGTTTTCAGCGGCGCGAACTATCCGCTCTTTCCTCTCCTCCCCGCTTATCCTTTTTTTTGCCGCCATCGCCACAATCCTATTGGTAAGTAAGTACTTACTTATGAAGTATAGCCATGGAGCGCAGGGTTGTCAAGGGTTCAGCGCGAAACCGGCAAATCTGGTTGACACGCGCCGTTTTTACTCATAAAATCAGTATCAGGGAGAATCGAAAAATGAAAGACCTCATCAAATGGCTTAAAGGCATGGAAAATGCGGCGGGCAATTTCTACGCCGACGCGGCAAAGGCTTTCAAAAACAATAAAGAGCTTTCGGAATTCCTTTCCTGCATGGCTGGCGAAGAAATGCACCACAAAGAACTCGTGGAAAAAGCCGAAGCCTACGTCGAAGAGATACCCGACATCAGCCACTTCACGCCGATAGGAAAAGACTACCCCGGCTCTTTCGCCTCCAAACTCGCCATGTGCGATATTCGCCTCAAGACCGGCGCCCTATCGGAAGAAGAGCTCGTGGATTGCGCCATAGCCATCGAATCTTCCGAGCTTAACGATTTTTTCATTTACGCGGTAAACTCCCTTAAAAACAAGATTAAAGACGCGGAAGGCGCGGTCTACGAAATTCAGATGCATAAACGCCGCTTAAAGACATTTCTCGAAGAGTCGGCTTACGGCCGGGATATGCTCGAAAAGCTCAAACACATGCCGTCCTTCTGGCACGAAAGCGTGCTCATAGTGGACGACTCCGTGCCCATAACCGAACTCCTCTCAGCGGTGCTATACGGCGAAAGCGTCATAGACAAGGCATATAACGGCAAGGAAGCCCTGGATATGATAAACAAAAATTACTACTCTGTCGTAATACTCGACGTCACAATGCCGGTGATGAACGGAATAGAATGTTATACGGAGGCCGTAAAGACGCACCCCGAGATAAAAGACCGCGTACTTTTTTTCACTGCCTACGACAAGAACGAAAACATAGCCTTTTTCAAGAAGAACGGCTTGAGGTACCTCTTGAAACCGGCCCACCTGAGCGAAATCAAAAAAAGCGTGGCAGCCATAATAGAAAAAAAACACTAACGCCGCGCCGCCGCGAAACTTCTCCCGTATCCGCCGGGCAATCCCAAAAAGAATATTGACACGGCGCTTCGATTGCTATAAAATATTATCTTCTCTTTGCTAAGGATTCTTTACGGAAATAACCAATAAAGACAAACGAACGCAATCAAAAGGAGGAATGGCAATGGCAGTAACTACTTTCGAAGAGGGAAAAGAAAAGATAGCCGCGTGGCTTAAGGAAAACGGCCATCAGGTAAGAACTGTCGACGACCAGTACTCGAACTTCCACTTCGAGATTGACTACCCGCTCGGCACGCTTAAGAGGCAAAGGATAATACAGCCCAAGGAATACCCCGGCCTCGTGGTTCTGTTGAACGGCGTCTCCATAGCGCCGGAGCACAAGGATAAGTTGAAGGGGCTGAGCGAAGAAGAAAAAGATAAGTTCTATTCCGACATCCGTAAAGACCTTATGTTCGCCGAAAACAGCTACGACATAAGCGAAGAGCAGGGAATAGCGCAGCAGATACAGTTCTCGTACGAGTTCTACTTCGACGTCCTCGGCAAGACCCAGCTCTTCAAAGGGCTCCTCTTTAACCACAGGACACTCATGTACATCGTAACGATATTCAACGACAAGTTCGGTCTTCCGGCTCTTCCGGACGATAAAAAGGCGACCCAGACGCTCCAGTAAGAATCGCGTAGAAACGAAAAGGGCTGCTGACACTTTCAGTCAGCAGCCCTTTTTTATTTCCACAAAGCCTTTATGCCTTAAACAGCAACCGTCAGTGGGCGCCGCAACACTTCACGTCTCCCATTGATGTGGCTTCTTTGAGGGCTATTATCTCGGCATCCATTCTCCTTCTGTCTTCGGAATACGGAGACAATCCCTTCGCCAACCTGTCGCCGGCGACAAGCGGAACATGCCCTTCCTGTATCTTGAGCATCTCTTCGTAAAGCTTGGTCCTTTCACCGGCTTCCATAACCTCGTCAATTTGCGGAAAGAACTCCTCGTCCTCTTTTATTATGTGGTTACGGAGATTTACCATAAGAGACGTCGCAAGGCCGTCCTGTATGTCGCCGTCCTGAAGACCGCAGCGGAACCCGTGAAGTATGGATATGAATTCCACGTGGTCTTCCTTCATTATGGCGACAAGCCCCTCGCCCATGGAAATGCGGCTTTCGACAAGAGGGAATAGCGCCCCTTCCTCTTTCTTGATGCCGTGAAGTATTATGTCGTTTTCAATTGACGCGGTAGATTCCCAAAGCCCATCTATGTCCCTCTTGCGCACCTGCTCTTCCATAACCTCCAACTTCGCGAGCACGTGCTGATGTTCGTCGGAAAGCATCCAAAGCGGGTCTTCCTTGTTTACCTTTTCTTTCGAAGGGGCGGCATCCCCTGCCTCCTGCGTTTCCTTCACGCTTAAGATCTTAAATACCTGCGCGAAGCCCATCCTGCATGCCAGCGAAGGGCTTTTAAAGGTATCCTCTTCCTTCGTGACGGAACGTAGTTCGTTGAAAAACGACTCCTCGATGTTTATCTCGCCCTTTTTGCAAAACACCTGGCACGATGGATGGGTGCACTGGTATTTTATGGTCAAACATTTTCCGCTCATGGCAACCTTGCCTCGCTTTCGTATATTTCGTATGCCTTACTTTTTAATTCTATCAAATACACGCGCCGAATTCAATGATTTTGTCTTGATGATAGGTACGCGAGCGCAGAAGATAATTTGCAATGCGGGTGCAAGGCTCAGCCCTCCTCAGGAAGGAAGATGCGTGAATATGACGATAAACCACGTTATTATGAGAGTAGCCCCGAAGTATCCGCCGTACCTCACCGCGAGCCCGAGCCTTGCGATAAACACCTTCAACCCGTGCAGGGAAAGACCCAAAATCCAGAGCGCGATAGTGGACGCGTGAGGGGCCTTAGATATGGATATTGCCGCTATCATCAGGTAAAAAGCGATGGTTAGATACCCGTTAAGCTTATGCATGAAGGTCTCGTATTCGTCGGTCTTCTTGACCATCCGAAACCCTCCCATGAAACTCATGACCGCGAGCATGAAACCTATGGCGGAAAGTATGGTTATAACCAAAAAAACAACCCTCCCAAGCGCCGGATTATGGCGTTATTTCTTCCCCGCATAATACATGAGCAAGAGCCTTCTTTCAATGAAATAAATTATCACGCCGATATAAATTAGCGCGACCGGCAGCAGGAAATACAGCCTCCTCATGACCTTATTGCCTTCGAGTTCGTTATTCTCGGACTCGCTCATGACGATACCGTAGGTGTTCTTGTAGGCGGTATTGTTCCTGAGCACGTTCGAGTGCGACGACCAAAGAGTGATGCCGTTCCAGTAATTCGAGTCCGCGGTGTTGCTCTCAAGCCTGTTGGCGGAGGCTGACACAAGAACAAATCCCTTCTCCGCGTTGGAGTCGGCGTGGTTCTTCTCAAAGACATTATCTTGAGAGTTCTGAATGACTATGCCGTCGGTATTGCCGCTCGCCGTGTTTTCGAAAAACACGCCGCCTGAAGACTCCTCTATGAAAATGCCGGCATAATTCCCCGTAGCCAAAATACTACCCGCCTTAACGCCGGAAGATCCGTACACGTGCAGGCCGGCCATGCTCGAACCTTTTAAAGTGAAACCGAAAAACTCGCCCCCTTTTACGCCGTCTATTTTCACGACGGCCTTCCCTGAATCCTTCGCCGTTATTATTGTCGAAGAATTGCCGTTTTTGGACCTGATTACCAAAGGCTTTTTTATGAGGACGTTCTCAATGTAAGTTCCGTCAGAGACGATTATTGTATCGCCGGGGGCCGCGGCTTCGACAGCCCCCTGCACGGACTTCGCGTCAGACGGCACGTTTATGACCCCTGCCCCGGAAACGAACGGCAACAAACAAAAAACAATTGCCGATAAAATGGTTACCGCCCTCGTCTTCAACTCTTCAGTGTCTCCCATGATGACCTAAAAAAAACGCTCCCCAAGTAACGAACTAATACTATGGGGAGAGTTTCTGCCAAACTAACTATCGGGGGTAAATCAAACGTAAGCCCTATTCGTGTCCCGCTGCCCCGACCTCTGCCTTGTAGGCCTGACAGACCTGCGAGCAACGCGTGCAATAGAACGAATGGGTAAGTTCATACTCCTTGAAAACCGGACAGGTCTTGCAGATGCAGTCTATCTCTTTCTGTATCTTCTTGCTCGTGCCGCTAAGCGGAAAACAGTACGCACTCATGGCGTCGCCCTTTACGAATGTCGGGCAAGTGGGGCACTTGCATTTTTTCTGAAGTTCCGCCTGCTTCTTCTCGTAATCTCCCCCGGACATGTCCTCCACGCCGAAGTTGTCGAATTCTCCAATCTTAACCATAAGTTACCTCCCTCTTTTGACAGGTTTTTTTAGCGGTTAGTTTCGTATAAAAAGTATAGCCCTGAATACAACCTTGTCAAGGGGTGAGGCATAAAGAAG
>JBBTLC010000043.1:0-8020 GCA_038068875.1 Deltaproteobacteria bacterium | reverse complement strand
GTTCAAGGTGACGCTCGGAGAAAAGGGCGACTGTTTCGACCGCTATACCGTAAGGGTAGAGGAGATGAGGCAGTCCGTGAAGATAATAGAGCAGTGCCTGAAGCAGATGACTTCAGGCGCGATTAACGTGGACATGCCGGAGGTCGTGCCGCCTCCGAAGCAAGACGTTTACAAGAACATGGAGGCCCTTATCCATCACTTTAAGTACGTCTCTTCCGGGTTCAAGGTGCCGAAGGGCGAGGCGTATTCCGCGGTCGAGTCCCCTAAAGGGGAGCTCGGTTTCTATATCGTAAGCGACGGAAGCGAAAAGCCTTTCAGGATCAAGATAAAGGTTCCGAGTTTTTCGAACCTTCAGGCCATGGACCTCATGACGAGAGGGCATTATCTCGCGGACGTCATAGCCGTCATATCGAGCCTCGACCCCGTGTTCGGAGAGTGCGACAAGTAGCCATGTTGAGCGCTAATTTAATTGAAGAGATAAAAAAGATTCAGGCGAGATACCACTCGAAAAAGTCCGCCTGCATGGCCGCGATGCAATCCGTCCAGCGGGAGAAGGGTTTTCTCTCGAAGGACGACATGACGGACGTGGCGCGGCTCCTTGAGATAGAGCCGGTGGAGGTCGAGGAGGTCGGGGCTTTTTACACGATGTATAACGTCGAGAAGCCGGTCGGCAGAAACCACGTGCAGGTCTGCAGAAATCTTTCGTGTTCACTTCTCGGCGCTGAGCACCTCGTGCGCCACATGGAAAAGGTCCTCGGCATAAAGACGGGGCAGACCACAAAGGACGGCAAGGTGACGTTATCGCTCGTCGAGTGCCTCGGAAGCTGCGGCACGGCTCCGATGATGCAGATAAACGACGATTATTACGAAAACCTCACCGAAGAAAAAGTGACGGTGATATTGAAAGGCTTAAAGTAGGCGGATGGAAAAGACTCTTCTGAAAAACGTGGGCAAGCCCGACTCCCTCACCATAGGCGCGTATCTCGCAGGAGGCGGTTACAAGGCCGCGGAGGACGCGTTTAAGATGACTCCCGATGAGCTTATCCAGCGTATCAAGGATTCCGGCTTAAGGGGCAGGGGAGGAGCCGGTTTTTCAACGGGCCTTAAGTGGAGTTTCATACCAAAGGATCCCACCCTTGCCAAATACCTCTGTTGCAACGCCGACGAGGGCGAGCCGGGCACGTTCAAGGACAGGGTCATAATGGAGAACGACCCGCACCTTCTCATCGAGGGCATGATAATAACGAGCTACGCAATAGGCGCGGGCGCGGCTTACATATACATAAGGGGAGAGTTTGCGCGGAGCGCGAAGATTCTCGAACAGGCGATTCTTGAGGCCTATGCCAAGGGATACCTCGGGGGAAATATCTTCGGGAGCGGTTTTTCGCTCGATATGCACGTGCACAGGGGTTTCGGAGCCTACATCTGCGGCGAGGAGACCGCGTTGCTCGAGTCCATAGAGGGATTAAGGGGTCAGCCGAGGAAAAAGCCGCCGTTCCCCGCTTTAAGCGGCCTTTACGCAAAGCCGACCGTCATAAATAACGTCGAGACCTTGGCCTGCGTGCCTTTCATAATATCCAAGGGCGCGGACTGGTTTAAAACCATAGGGCCCGAAAAAAGCCCGGGCCCGAAACTCTACTGCGTAAGCGGACACGTGAATAAGCCGGGCATCTTCGAGCTTCCGATGGGCACGTCTTTGCGCGAGATAATCTATAATCACGCGGGAGGCGTAAGGCACGGAAAGAAATTCAAAGCGGTAATACCCGGAGGCGTGAGCGCGCCGCTTCTTATCGAGAAGGATCTGGATACGCCCATGGATTTCGACTCCCTCGCGCAAAAAGGCACCATGCTCGGAAGCGGAGGCATCATAGTCATGGACGAAACGACTTGCATGGTCAAGACCGCTTACATAATAAACCGCTTTTTCAGCCACGAGTCCTGCGGCAAATGCACTCCATGCAGGGAAGGCACGACGTGGATGACCAAGATATTAAGGCGTCTCGAGTCCGGCACCGGAAGGCAGGGAGACGTGGAGCTTTTGGAAGACCTCTGCGGAAACATCTTCGGAAGGACGTTCTGTCCCTTGTCTGACGGCGCCGTGATGGCCCTTCGGGGCGCGCTTAAAAATTTCAGGGAAGAGTTCGTGTATCACGTTGAGCACAAAAAGTGCATGGCATAAAGGCAGGGTAGAGGTAAAGGGTAAAGAAGAAGCAATGGTTTTATTTTTTTCTTCCTCTCCCCTTTGGGGAGAGGGTAGGGTGAGGGGGGACTTAGGGGTTATAGGAAAAGAAAATTAAAGACCCCTCACCTCAATCCTCTCCCCGTCGGGGAGAGGAGGTAAAGACATAAAGGGTAAAGGTAAAGGGAATCGGCAGATGATAACCTTAAAGATAAATAATAAAGAGATAACGGTCAAGGACGGCACGCTTATTCTGGACGCGGCCAAAGAAGCCGGATTCGACATCCCGACCTTCTGCTATCAGGCTCGCATATCCGGACTCGGAAGCTGCAGGATGTGTCTTATAGAGATAGAGGGGCAGAAAAAGCTCCAACCCGCGTGCATAACCCCGGTAATACCCGGCGTGAGCATACTTACCGAGTCAAGCTCGATTTCGTCTATGAGATCGGCGATGCTTGAGTTTCTCCTCTCGAACCACGCCCTTGATTGCCCGGTCTGCGACAAGGCCGGCGAGTGCGAGTTGCAGGACATGGTTTATAAGCACGGGCCGAGGAACGGAAGGTTCGACGAGGTCAAGATACGCTTCCACGAGGAAGATTACGCCATAAGCCCGGTCATAGGGAAGAACTCCAACAGATGCGGCCAGTGCACGAGGTGCGTCCGGGTCTGCAGGGAGATTGTCGGAAGGGGAGTCTTAGGGGTCATGGGCAGGGGCGCGCATCAGGAGGAGACGAGCTTTTGGAAGACCGAGCTCGACTGCGACCACTGCGGCATGTGCATAGAGGTTTGCCCGGTCGGGTGCTTCATGAGGCGGCCTTACAGGTACAAGGCAAGGCCGTGGGATTTGAAAAGTTCGGACACGGTCTGCCCTTATTGCGCGACCGGCTGCAGGATAACCGTCGAGTCCCGTAACGGAGAGGTAGTGCGTTCCATAGCGCGTAATTCCAACGGATTCAACGAAAACATGCTTTGCGCGAGGGGCAGGTTCGGTTACGACATAAGCAATAACGCGGACAGGCTCACCACGCCTCTTTTAAAGGTTGGCGTCAGGTTCGAGCCCGTATCGTGGGGCAGGGCGATAGAGGTTCTTAAGGAAGCCCTCATGAGACCGGCCCCGGAAAAGGTCGGAGGCGTGGCCTCGGCGCGTCTTACGAACGAAGAGCTTTATCTCTTTCAGAAGCTTATGAGAAAAGTCGTAAAGACGCCTAACGTGGATTCTTCTTCAAGGTGGGACGCCTCGGCCGTCGCCTCGTTCATATCGGCCACTGGCATGGCTGAAGGCCCCTCTACCGCTTACGAGTGCATGGAGTCGGACATGACTTTCATAGTCGGCTCCCAGATATCGGATGAAAATCCAGTTATTGATTACATAGTAAGGTATGTTTCCGCAGCCGCGAGGAAGGCCGTGGTCATCGCGTCCGCGCGCCCCATGAAGCTGGATTCCTCGGCACATCTCAGGCTAAGGCATCTTCCGGGAAGGCTCGGAAGCCTTCTTTTGGCCGCGGTCTCAATGCTTAATAAGGACAATTCCTCCAAACTTGGCAACGTAAAGGGCATAGAGGCGGCAAGCGCCGTTTCAGTCGAAGAACTCTTGCAATCGTGCGGCGTCGAAGTCTCCGACGTAAACGCCTTAATCGAGCGCTTTAAAAGGGCCGAGACAATAAGCATTATGGCGGGGACGGATTTCTTAAGATATAAGGAAGGCTCTTTCTCTTTGGGGCTTCTTATCGCTTCACTTAAGGCGATGGGCAAGAAAATCAGGGTATTGCCGCTTCTCGACAGGTCTAACCAGAGGGGCGCCTGGGACATGGGAGTAAGTCCCGTCTTCGGCCCGGGTTACGAAGCCGTGTCGCGGGGGATGTCGTGCGAGGAGATGTTGGAGAAAGCGGCATTGGGAGAGATGGACGCGATGTACGTCGTCGGAGAGGACATAGCGGCGATGTACCCGGACGAGGCCTTTGCCAAGGCCTCCCTTTCGAAGGTCAAGTTTTTGGCGGTGCAGGCGAGTTTCATGACGGAGACCGCGAAGTTGGCGCATCTTATATTGCCTTCGGCCGTGTTCGTCGAAAAAAGCGGCACCATGACGAATCAGGAAGGAAGGATTCAGGCAGTTTATCCGCTTGTCAAGCCCCCGGGCGAGGTTAGGACGGATTTCGACATAATAGCCTCTCTTCTCGACGCCGCGGCTTCGATGGCCGTCGGTTCGAGCGCTTCGGTTTTCGAAGAGATAAAGAAGCAAGTCTCGTCTTACGCCGGAGCGGAGATATCGGCAGGCGGCGCCAAGGGCGTCATGGTAAAGGCTTCGGATAAAAGGTTAGAGCGCGGCGGAGATAAACCAGAGCCGGGCGTTCCTTTCAAGACCGATAAGGTTAACTCTTACATTCTCGTTACGGGAAATCACCTTTATTATTCAGGCACTCTTTCAAGCAGGTCATCCATACTCAGCGGGCTTCTTAAGGAGCCTATTGTCGAGATAAGTAAACTTAGGGCCGACGAGACGGGTCTTTCGGACGGAGATAAGGTCATTGTGAGCGGAAACGGATTCAGCGCCAAGTTCGCGTTGCGGGTCAAGGCGAATGCCATGAAGGACGTTTGTTTCATACCGGAGAATTTCAATGACGCTCCGGTGAACAGATTTTTTAAAAAAGGCGAACCTATACCGGCCGTCAACATAACGGGTTTCAAGGAATGACCGCCAATTGTAGGACAGGCGTCTCGCCTGTCGAATAGTAAGAGGAGGCGCTTTATGGTAGATCCGAAGATACTCGGCAACATCCCGTTTTTTACCGAGCTTAACGACAAAGAGCGCGAGGTGGTCGCGAATATGCTCGGGAAGAAAGAATACAAGCGCGGCGAGACGATATTTTCAGAGAGTGAGGACGGCGAATCGCTTTACATCCTTAAAAAGGGCGAGGTAAAGGCCTGCAAGGTCTCTCCCGACGGGGAGCTCTTCACTCTTACGTTAATGAAAGAGGGGGAGATATTCGGAGAGATGAGTTTTCTTGACGGAAGGCCGCGTTCCGCGACCATCGTTGCTGTCTCCGACATTGAGGTTTTGGTTCTCGAAAGAAAAGATTTTGAAAAGATCGTGGAAACCCACCCGTGGATAGTGTATAAGCTCATGCGGAACGTCGTCTTCACCGTGCATTCCATAGTGCGCGGCATGAACACGCGTTACATGGAGATGATAAATTACATGTGGGGAAGAAAGAGATAAGACAGGCATGATAATGGATACGGCGGTATTGATAGAGGTCGTCATAATCATCATAAAGGTGATGATAGTGGCCGGAGTGCTTTTTAACCTGCCCATACCTCTTACGTGGATAGAGAGGAAGGTGGCCGGGCACATACAGTCAAGGCTCGGGCCCTTCAGGGTCGGCCCGCACGGCATACTCCAGCCCGTCGCCGACGGGATAAAGATGCTCCTTAAGGAGGACATCGTCCCGGAGAAGGCCGATAAGTTTCTTTTTAAACTCGCGCCCCTCATAGCGCTTGTGCCGATGTTTTTGATATTCGTGGCAATGCCGTTCGGGGAGTCCGTTACTCTTCCCTATGTGGATAAAGAGATAACCCTCTACATCTCCGACATGAACATGGGGATTTTATACGTGCTTGCGGTTTCCGGCCTTTCGGTTTACGGATTGATGTTAGGCGGGTGGGCGTCGAACAGCAAGTACGCCCTTCTCGGAGGGCTTCGTTCCGCGGCGCAGATGATTAGCTATGAAGTCGCGCTCACGTTCGCCGTGATAGGGGTCGTGATGATATCCGGCTCCCTCTCCCTCTTGGACATAGTAAAGAGCCAGTACGGAGGGGTCTTCAACTGGAACGTGTTTTACCTTCCTGTCGGGCCTGTTTGGTTCGTTATATTCGTGATAGCCGGGATGGCTGAGATGAACAGGATTCCATTCGACCTTCCCGAGGACGAGGGCACTCTCGGGGCGGGGTTCCACACCGAATACAGCGGCATGAGGTTTTCGTTCTTCGCCATGGCAGAGTACATCGCCATGACCTCGATCGCGGTGCTTACGACCGTTCTTTTCCTCGGCGGCTGGGACGACCCGTTCGGCACGGGGATTTTGCCGGGGATATTCTGGCTCATGGGCAAGGTGGCGGTGTTAATCTACTTTTTCATGTGGATAAGGTTTACCATACCGCGCTACCGCTACGACCAGCTCATGAACATAGGGTGGAAGATATTGATACCGGTCTCGATGGCGAACATTCTCGTTACCGGATTCTTAAAGATATGGGTGCCATGAAAAAACCGTTCAGCATAGCGGGATTGATAAAGAGGATATTCTTCTTGGATTTTGTGAAGGGGCTTTCCCTCACTCTCCGGCATACCGTGTCGAGGAGCGTAACGCTTCGCTACCCGGACGAGGAGAAGTGGGTGCCGTATAAGAGGTTTAGAGGCAGGCACACGTTGAACAGGGACGAGAGAGGCAAGGAACTCTGCGTCGCGTGCGAGCTTTGCGTCAAGGCCTGCCCGACTAACTGCATAACGGTAGTGCCGGTTGAGGACAAGAACGGAAGGGGCATATCCGACAGGGTCGCCTCTGTTTGGACGGTAAACCTCGTAAGGTGCCTTTTTTGCGGATACTGCGAGGACGCCTGTCCGACGACGGCCGTCCGGCTCGGCAGGGACTTCGAGCTTGCCTGCTCCGACAAAAGTTGCACGTTTTTCACGAAGGAAGAACTGCTCGTGCCTCAGCGCACCCCGGAGTACTTTAAGGGAGGCGTCATCGTGAAGGCGCGGCTCGGCAGGGATAAGGTTAAAGGCGTACCGGTCATAGTTCCGTACTTTGAAGAACAAAAGCCCGATTGGTGGTTAAGGGCGAAGTAGGTCTGTTCCCCCTTTTTCAAGGGGCCGGGCTCCCGTTGGGCTCAGCATTGCAACGGGAAGCGGGGATTGCTGGATATAGGTTACCCCCTTTTACAAAGGGGGGTTAGGGGGGATATATGGAAAAACTATTCTTTCTCATGTTCGCGGTTACCGCGGTAGTCGCGGCGTTGGCGGTAATAAGCCTGAAAAACCCGGTGCACGGCGCCCTCGCGCTTATGGTGACGTTTTTCCAGGTGGCGTGCATATTCGTGCTTCTCCGGGCGCCTTTCCTCGCGGCGGCGCAACTTTTCATATACGTCGGCGCGGTCATGGTGCTCTTCCTCTTCGTCGTGTTGGTGTTGGACATGAAAAAAGCGGCGCTTGAGGTCTTCCCGTCCCTTAACAGGTGGTTCGCCTACGTGGTGAGCCCGCTCGTCGCCATTGAGTTTTTTATCGTGATATGGGGCAGCGCCTTTAAAGACATGCTGCCCCCGAGCTCTGCCGAGACCTCGGTCAAAGAGTTCGGCAAGGCCCTTTTTACGGATTATCTTCTTCCGTTCGAGGTTGTTTCGGTGCTTTTACTGGCCGCGATGGTCGGCGCGATAGTCATGGCGAAAAAGAGGTGGAACTAAGATATGATTCCGGTTACATGGTATATGGCGCTCGGTCTCGCGCTTTTTGTCATAGGGGCGTCCGGGGTGCTGCTCAGGAAGAACATAATAATAATGCTCATGAGCGTCGAGCTGATGCTCAACTCGGTGAACATAAACCTCGTGGCGTTTTCGTACTATCTCGGCGACATGAGGGGGCAGATGTTCGCGGTCTTCACCATAACCGTAGCCGCGGCCGAGGTCGCCGTTGCCTTGGGCATACTGATAGCGCTCATGAGGCAGCGCAACGTCTTCAACGCCGACGAAATGGATTCTTTGAAAGGGTAAGCATGGAGTTTCTTCTGAGTCTTCCTATTATTAAAGGCCATATCTTAAGCGTCATAATATTCCTGCCGCTTCTGGCCG
>JBBTLC010000042.1:0-2073 GCA_038068875.1 Deltaproteobacteria bacterium | reverse complement strand
ATCCACCATGTCGCGTAGGTGGAGAACTTGTAGCCTTTTTTGTAGTCGAACTTGTCCACGGCCTTCATGAGGCCTATGTTGCCTTCCTGTATGAGGTCTGAGAACTTGAGGCCGAGGTTCACGTATCTTTTCGCGATACTCACGACGAGCCTCAGGTTGGCCTCGATGAGTTTTTGCTTGGCGTCCCACATGTCGTAGTCCTGGATTTTTGTTTGGCGCGAGAGTTCGCGGAGCGTAATCCGTTTCATGCCGAGTCTTTTCGTGACGCGCCTTATCCGGAGCTTGGCGCGTTCGGATTTTTTCGGGCCTCTTTTGGCTTCTTCCCTCTCAAGGAGGTGGTCGAGCCTGACTATCCTCTTCGTTATCCTCGACATCACGTTCTGGCCGAGGTTCAAGTCCTTCAAGATCTTGAAGGCGTTCTCGGGTTTTCTTTTCCTTATCTTGTCTATGGTATCGAGGACGTCTCCGGTGTATTCTTCGTCGAACTGGCCTTCTTCGGCCTCTTCGAGAAGCTTTCTTATGGATGCCTTGTCTTCTTTTATCCTGTCCGCTATCCTCAAGACCTCCCTCGATGCGAATGGGCTTGTAAGGGTAAGGCGCCTGAGTTCGGTTCTGGCCTCCTCGATTCTTTTCGCGAGCACTATCTCTTCTTCTCTTTTAAGAAGGGATACCGCCCCCATCTCCCGCATGTATATTCTTACCGGGTCTTCGACCTTTTCGACGTCGAGGGTCTCTTCTTTTACTTCGGCTATTTCCTCTTCCTTGCGG
Source organism: Deltaproteobacteria bacterium (assembly GCA_038068875.1). Classification (GTDB taxonomy): domain Bacteria; phylum Desulfobacterota; class GWC2-55-46; order GWC2-55-46; family DRQE01; genus JBBTLC01. The sequence goes on along the minus strand of JBBTLC010000042.1, from coordinate 1,305 downwards.
GTAACGTCGTCGGCCGTATCCACGACCTCTATGCCGAGTTCTCCGAGGGTTTCGAGGAGGTTATCCATCTCCTCGACGGAAAAATTCTCGTCGGAAAAGGCGTCGTTTATCTCGTCGTAAGTGAGAAACCCCTTTTCTTTCCCGGTAGTTACGAGGGCGCTCAAGTCGCTGCTCGTTCCTGCGCTGTGCGTGACTGTCTTTGTAGTGGTTGCCATTGAGGTATCCTTATGAAGGCCAAAGTTTTTAAATAAATACTATAGCACATAAAACCTTGCAGCGTCAAGGGTTTTTGAGAATATTTTAAGATATTTTTGCTTATTCCGCGGTTTTTATGCCCTATTAAAGCAGGTAAGATTTTCAGACATGGCTTTTTATAAAGGTTTTGTCTTACTCAGTGGCGTTTTAAGGGGTTATGTGCGGGGAAGGACGGTAAGGAATTCGGTGGACTCTTTCCATATTTTTATTTGGCCTTTTTGGAACGTACAAGCTTTTCTAAGAAAATATCCGCGGCTGCAAAAACGCGGGAAGTGTCCGCGGATATTGCCAACCTTGCCTATGTGTGGTAACATTTCACAATAAAAATCGCAATGTTCGGCGGGGTACCCACCCGAAGGGTGGGTCGGGCGAAGATGGATTCCGCGCCAAAGTTTTTCGGGTTTAGAAAGGGGTTTTTATTCAATGGTTAAAAAAATTCTTATCGCGGGGGGTTTTCTGGTTGTTGCCTTGGCGGTTTTTTTCGTGTTTTTTTGGAACAAGGATACGAGTCCCGAATATAAGACCGAGAAGGCGGCAAAGGGCGATATAATCGCCTCGATTACCGCGACCGGCGTCGTTAACGCGGTTACGACGGTGCTTGTCGGCACTCAGGTCTCGGGCGCCATAAAGGAGATATATGCGGACTTCAACTCGCCCGTTAAAAAAGGAGATGTTATAGCGAGGATAGACCAAGGGATATTCAGGGCTCAGGTCGAGCAGGCGAGGGCGAATCTTCTTGCGGCAAAGGCGAACCTCGGAAAATCCAAGGCCTCGCTTAAAGACGCGAAAAGGACGTTCGAGAGGAATCTTGAACTCTTTAAGCGCGACTTGATAGCCAGAAGCGACGTCGAGACCTCCGAAACAAATCAGGAGACCGCCGTCGCGCAGGTAGGCGTCTCGGAGGCCGAGGTAGCCAGGACAGAGGCCGCGTTGAGATTAGCCGAAACAAACCTCATGTACACTGAGATAGTTTCCCCGGTTGACGGAGTCGTGGTGTCGAGAAACGTGGACGTCGGACAGACGGTCGCGGCGAGTTTTCAAACCCCCACT
>JBBTLC010000041.1:6290-8477 GCA_038068875.1 Deltaproteobacteria bacterium | reverse complement strand
TGTTCGCGCCGCGCCTCGTGCCGCCCTGCTTTATTGCCTCGGTCGCGCTGTCGAATACGGTCATGAAAGACACGGGCCCGCTTGATATGCCCGAGGTAGAGCCGACCATATCGCCCGAGGGCCTCAAGGACGAAAACGAAAAGCCGGTTCCGCCGCCTGATTTATGTATGAGGGCCGTATTTTTAAGGGCCTCGAAAATGCTCTCCATTGAATCCCCGATAGGCAACACGAAACAAGCCGACAATTGCTGGAGTTCGCGCCCCGCGTTCATCAAGGTCGGAGAATTGGGAAGAAAATCCAAAGAGGCTATCATGCCGTAAAATGCCCTTGCCGCCTCGTCGAATGCCCCGGCGTTATTAAAGCGCTTCTCGGCCTCTGCTATATTAGTGGCGACCCGCCAAAACATGTCCTCGACTACCTCTATGGCCTTGCCGTTCAAATCTTTCTTAAGGTAGCGTTTTTCAAGGACTTTTCTCGCGTTATCGCTTATTCCCGCCTTAAACGGGTATGGCGCGATATCAGTGGTTTTCATTGGTTCCTTCTTTCTTGCGGGTTTTTTCCCGGCTGTCTCTTCCGAAATGTTAAATAAACTCTTTTCCATGTTCTTCACCCTCACTTTTTTTATTAGCCCTTTATATGCCCGAATCTATGTCAAATGTTGCGGAACCAATTGATTCTAAAAGGAATTCACACTATACATATAGTGGGATTGACATATTAGACCACAACATATAGTGCTTGTCAAGAGGATTTTGGCACAGATGGAACAGGCTAAAAATGCGGGTTTTATAACAATAAGGCTATTTTGGGGCTATTTTTAAAGCCTTTAGAGCCTTTCCGGGCCTTATATTTTTTTTAAGGCCTTCCGGGGTTTTAACTATCTTCCCGTCAACAAGCACGTAATCAATGCCCATGGAGAAGCTCGCGGGCTTTTCGACAGTCGAGGTATCTTTAATCTTTGCAAGGTCGAAAACAACTATGTCCGCGTCCATGCCAGCCCTGAGCCTGCCTTTCTTTTTAAAAAGCTCCGCTCTTTTTTCGAGCCTTTGGGCGGGAAGAAGGGTCATCTTTTTAATCGCCTGCATAAGGCTTAAGACTCCGCGCTCCCTTACATAAACCCCGAGCGTCCTCGAAAACGCGCCCGTGGCGCGGGGGTGATTATTTCCGGTAGTCAATATCGCGTCGCTCCCTATCATGACGAACGGGGAACGCAAGGCTTCAATCACGTCCTCTTCGGGAATGGCGTAGGCGACCGCGAGTTTTCCGAGCCTGCGGTATTCTTTAAAGCTCTCCGGAGTCAACCTCTCGCCTGTCCCGGCTATCTGCAAATCCTTGTGCGTTATCCGAAACCTCTTCTGCCATCCGTCATCGAAGCGGGCCGAGTTTAGATACGTGCCCCAAAAATCGTAGGGGTAAACGCAGGCGGTTATGTCCATTCCGCGGCTCCTCGCGTCCTCCAGCATCTTCAAGGACTCTTTCATCGAGAATGTGCCGCCCGTCGAGGTTATGTGGTCAACGTGCGCGGACGCGCCTGTCTTTTCGGCAAGGGATATGACCTCGTTTAAGGCGTCCATGTTGGTTCCGGGCTCTTCCATGTCGGAATAACGGACGTGGAAAAAGACCGGCGCCTCGAAACGCTTCGCAACGCGCATCATTGCCTCGACCTCCTGAGCGCTTATGCCGGGCGCGTACTCGAGACTTATGCCTATGCCCAAAGCCCCTTCATTCAAGGCCTTTTCGGCCATCGCGGAAAGTTTTTCAATCTCGCGTTCCGTGGCGGCCCTCCTTATCCGTATGCCGAGGGAGTTCCTCGCCTCCAGATAAAAAAACGCCGCGCCGAAATTAACGGGCGGCCTTATCGCCGAAAACCTCTTATACCACGCCGTTATATCGGCCGCGCCGCCGTGCATGGCCAGGTTCGTGGTTACGCCGTCGGCAATCTTATACCACGCGCCGCGCTCGTTCGGGTCGTAGGAAAGGACGTCTATGGAGCCGGGCGAAACCACCTTTCCCGTTGCGTCTATCTCGATTGAGCCTTTTATTCTTTCTTTGGTAACCTCGATTATGCTGCCTCCCATTATGCCGACGTTTACGCCCGTTTCGTCGAACGACGTCTCGGGATCCATGACCCGGCCGTTCAAGATGACTACGTCAAAGGTAACGTCAGAAAGCGCCTGCCCTGAGCCT
>JBBTLC010000041.1:4030-6190 GCA_038068875.1 Deltaproteobacteria bacterium | reverse complement strand
CGAAGGGTAAGACGCGGACGCGGCAAAGAAGAAAAATAATACTGAAAGAAATATTCTTTTCATGACCATATTTTTTATCATAAAACCGCGCCCCTTGCAAAACCGCCTCGCAAAAGGTAATATCTTGGCTCGTGAAAACGGTTGAATTAAACAGAATCTCGCGGCTTCTCGAAGGGCACCTCTGGGTGTTTTCGAACGAACTCGCGATAAGCCCGAAGAATTCCCTTCCCGGCTCTCTTGTCGAGCTCGTGGACAAAAAAGGCACCTTCCTCGGCATAGGCTACATAAACCCCAATTCCCTCATCTCCATCAGGATACTCACGAGGGAAAAAGAAGAAATAGACGAATCGTTTTTCAAAAAACGCGTCACGGACGCGCTCGAATACAGAAAGAGATTCATAAAAGACACCAACTCATTCCGCGTCGTTTATTCCGAAGGCGACCTTCTGCCCGGCCTCATAGTGGATAAATACGACGAGTGCCTCTCGATTCAATTCCTCACCCTCGGCATGGACGCGAGGCAGGAATTGATAATAAAGGTCCTGGACGAAATCTTCTCGCCCTCGACGATAGTCGTGCGGAATGACTCTTCGGTAAGGCTCCTCGAAGGGCTGACTCTTGAAAAGAAAATCGTAAAAGGAAACCTCGACAAACTCCCCGTTATGCGAGACAAGGGGCTTATGTTCGAAATAGACCCAATGGCAGGGCAGAAAACGGGATTTTTCCTCGACCAGAGGGAAAACAGAATTGCCTTCGCGAAACTCGTCAACGGAAAAGGCACGGGGCTCGACCTTTTTTCGTACACAGGCGCTTGGGCGATACATCTTGCCGGTCGGGGCGCCGGAGTTATCGGCGTTGACGACTCTGCCGAGGCAATAAAACAGGCCGAAAGAAACGCGGAGCTTAACAATCTTTCGGAAAAGTGCGTTTTCAAAAAAGCAAACGCGTTCGACTTCGTAAAGGCCGAGGCATCGGCGAAAAAGACCTACGACTTCGTCTCACTCGACCCTCCGGCCTTCGTAAAAAGCAAGGCGAGGATAAAAGAGGCGATAAAAGGCTACCGCGAGATAAACTCTCTTGCCATGAGGGTCCTTAAAAAAGGCGGACTTCTCGCGACGTGTTCCTGCTCGTATCACATCGGAAGGAGCGAATTTTTCGACATCTTGAGAGGCGCGGCAAGGGATGCAGGAAGGCTTTTCCGGGTGATCGAGACAAGGTCTCAGGCAAAAGACCACCCCGCGCTTCTGTCCGTGCCTGAAACGGAATATCTAAAGTGCGTCATAATGGAAGTGCTGTAAAAAAACCTTAACCCTTGTACCTTTTTCTCGATTCCTTTATAACCTTAAACGCGCTCTCCCTGTCTTCCCATCCCTCAATGCCCACCTTCTTTTCTTCGAGGTCTTTATAAACCGAGAAGAAGTGCTCTATCTCTTTCAAAAGATGCGGCGGGACGTCCTTCAATCTCGTTATGTGATTCCATAAGGGGTCTTTCACCGGGACGCAGAGGATTTTTTCGTCCGGCCCCTTCTCGTCCCACATCTTAAAGAGCCCGATGGGTTTTGTCTCTATGAGGCATCCAGGAAACGTGGCCTCCCAAACCAAGACGAGCGCGTCAAGCGGGTCTCCGTCCCGGGCGAGGGTTTTCGGTATGAAGCCGTAATCGCTCGGATAATGCATGGCCGAGAAGAGCATACGGTCGAACTTTATGACCTTGAGTTTCTTGTCGTACTCGTACTTGTTGCGCGAGCCTTTCGGTATCTCAATCATTACGGAAACCGTAAATTCTTTTTTCTTGGCCTTAGCCGCCATTGGTTATCCTCCGTAAATGTTTTCCGGGCCTCTACCCCATGTGCACGGCGAACGCGGTAAGTTTCTCGATTGCCCTTATGCCGCGGGATTCGCCCTTCTCCGCTATAATCATCGTGCCGGGCTTGACCTCGACCTCTTTCCCCTCGACAATCATTACGCCTTTGCCTGTCATAAAGTAAAAAACGCCTAACCCGCTCTGATGAGGCGGTATGGCTTGCCCCGCGTCCAGACATATAAGAGGCACCTTGTATCCCTCGCCAACCTTGAGTATCCTCGGAAAAAACTGCTCGGCGAAGCCGACCTTGGCTAAAACGTCTATTATCTCCATGCTTGTCCTCCTGATAAGTATTT
>JBBTLC010000041.1:0-3930 GCA_038068875.1 Deltaproteobacteria bacterium | reverse complement strand
CCTGTCTTTTACCTGTCAATCTTCTCTTTTATCCTCTCGATAGATGTCGCCCTGCCGCTCGATGCGTCAATGGTTATTGAAACGCCCTGCACCTCCAAGCCCTTTTCAGCGACCTCGAACCTGACGGGCATACGGGTAAGAAACCTCTTTAACACTAATTCCTTCTCAACCCCTATGACAGAGTCGGTCGGGCCGGTCATGCCGGCGTCGGTTATGTAGGCCGTGCCGCCCGGCAATATCCTCTCGTCCGAAGTCTGTACGTGCGTATGGGTGCCTATAACCGCGCTTACCCTGTTGTCAAGATACCAGCCCATGGCGTATTTTTCGCTTGTCGCCTCGGCGTGAAAGTCAACCAATATGACATCGGTTTCCTTTTTGATTTCCTCCACGAACCTGTCGGCTGTCCTGAACGGACAGTCGGCCTCGTCCATAAAGACCCTGCCCGATAGATTGAGGACTCCTATCTTAACCCCGCCCCTCGAATCAATCACTATGTAGCCTTTACCGGGATTAGCGTCGGGATAGTTGGCCGGCCGCAGGAGCATGGGGGTGCGCTCTATGAACTCTATGGCTTCTTTTTTATCCCAGATATGGTTGCCGGAGGTGATGACGTTAACGCCCATCTTGAAGAGTTCCGCCGCGATATCCTCTGTTATGCCGTAGCCTCCCGCGGCGTTCTCGCCGTTTGCTATGATAACGTCCGGGTCGTGACGCCCGACAATGGCAGGAAGGCGCTCTTTAAGCGCCTTCCTGCCCGGGTTCCCTATTATGTCGCCTATAAAGAGTATCTTGATGGTTTTATCCCCCGTTCTCTTTAATCCCTAAAAGTCAAACCGTCCGAATCGCCGGTTTGTTTACCTCGCGTAATCCACGGCCCTCGTCTCCCTTATGACGGTAATCTTTATCTGCCCCGGATAAGTGAGGTCTGTCTCTATCTTCTTCGCTATGTCCCTCGAAAGGGTTACCGCGCCGCTGTCGTCTATCTTGCTTCCCTCGACTATGACTCTGACCTCTCTCCCTGCCTGAAGCGCGTAGGACTTCTCGACGCCCTTGAAATCCTTGGCTATCTTTTCCAGATCCTCGAGGCGTTTTACGTAGGCCTCGTACATCTCTCTTCTCGCTCCTGGGCGCGCGGCGGAAAGCGTGTCCGCGGCCTGCACCAAAACCCCGTATATGTTGGACGGCCTGTCGTCATGGTGTTGCCCGATGGCGTCTATAATCTCCTGCTTCTCGCCGTATTTCTTGGCCAAATCCGCGCCTATCAAAGCGTGCGGCCCTTCGACCTCATGGTCAACTGCCTTCCCGATGTCGTGCAAAAGCCCGGCTCTACGGGCTATCTTTGTCGGAAGGCCGAGTTCAGACGCCATTATCCCGCAGATGAAGGAGACCTCGAGGGAGTGAGCGTAAACGTTTTGCGCGTAGCTCGTCCTGTACTTCAAGCGTCCGACGAGTTTCTGCACCTCGGCGTGCACGCCGAGGATACCGGTATCGAAGATGGCCTTTTCGCCGGCCTCGACGATTGTCTTTTCAACCTCGCTCTCGACCTTGTGAACTACCTCTTCTATCCTCGCGGGATGTATGCGGCCGTCGTGGACAAGCCTTTCTATGGCCTGCCTCGCTATCTCCCGCCTCACGGGATTATGCCCGGAAAGTATTATGGCCTCAGGCGTATCGTCTATTATGATATCTATGCCGGTTATGGCCTCTATGGCCCTGATGTTACGCCCTTCTCTGCCTATTATCCTGCCCTTCATCTCGTCGCTCGGAAGGTGCACTATGGATACCGTCCTCTCGGACACGTAGTCCCCCGAATATCTCTGTATGGCCAAGGATATGATGTCCTTCGCCTTCTTCTCGGCTATCTCCTTTGTTTCGTCCTCTATCCTCTTAAGGAGCTTCCCGGCGTCGTGCCTTGCCTCGACCTCCGTCAAATCAAGAAGGTGTTTTTTGGCGTCTTCGGAGGTCATGCCGGAGATTTCCTCAAGCCTTCTCCTCTGCGCCTCTATGACGGAGTTGATCCCGTCCTGAGCCTCCTTAATCTTTTTCTCCTCCTGCGCCAACGCGGCCTCTTTCTTTCCTATGTCCGTTTCCTTCCGCTCGATGCTTTCGAACTTTTTATCGAGACTTTCCTCTTTTTGCTGGACGCGCTTTTCAAGGGCCTGGGCCTCGGTTCTCCGCTCCTTGAACTCGGCGTCGAACTCGCGCCTCGAATCGTCAAACTCGCGCCTTGCCTTGTCGAGTTCCTGCTTGCTCTGATAAAGCCTGTCTTTCGCCTGAATCTCGGCGTCCTTCTTTATCGTCTCGGCTTCTCTTTTTATCGTTTCGGCTTCTTTCTTCGCCTCCGCTATTACCCCTTCGGCGGCCTTTCTCGCTTCATCTGCCCCTGTCTCCGAAACCTTCTTTCTTATCAAAATGCCCAGCCCCGCGCCTATGATAAGCAGAGCCAAACCGGCAATAACCATAATGCTTGTCATGTTCCCCTTCTCCTTTCTTCCCGGGATTCAAACTTTTATAATCCTTGTTTCGGTTACGAGAGCGTCCACCGTCATGTCGTGCTCTTCGCTCGGAACCTCCGTGAGCACCTGAAAATCGAACGCTAAAGCTACTACGCGGCACCGCGCCTCGCTCAAAATCCTGTCATAGTAGCCTTTTCCGTAGCCTATCCTTCCTCCGTTTTCGTCAAACACAACGCCCGGCACAGCCATCAAATCGAAAGTCGCCACGCTTTCCGCCCGCCCCCCGGCCGAAGGCTCCGGAATGTCGTGAGAGCCCTGAAAAAGTTCGGTCTTTGCTCTTACGGCGAAGAAAACGATTTTGCCCTTTGCCGCGAGTTTCGGGAAAAAGACCTCTTTTTTATCCTTGACCGCCGCCGCGAGTATGTCGTCCGTGAGCACTTCGTTTCTGAAGCTCGCGTAAAGGGCTATCCTTTTCGAGTCCTTGAACTCAGGGGTGGAAATAAATTTCTCCTGTATCCTTGAGCTCAGCTCGAAGACCTCTTCAAAAGGCATCTTCAAACGCCTTTCAAGCAGAATGGCCCTTAAACGCCGTTTTTCTTCGATAAGCCGCATCTTAGGTGAACAACAAAAGGAAACGCGTGAAATGGATACTGTGGAGTAAGGAAACTTTGAGGGAAGGCGGGGCGCTCCGTCTTAGACGGACGGAGCATGGGTCGAAGGTCTTTTTTTCAGGCAGAACGCGAAAAAAATATTCTCCGCGTCTTTTCAGAGGACAGGGGCGTTAAGTGTCTTCCCCCCGCAAGAGCCGTATCGCCGGATTATTGTATACCCTATTTTTTCAATAGGTGGTAGCCGGTATAACCTTCTTTGGCTTTCCCTGCCGGGATATGCCGTAATAAGGCCAGCGCCAGCCCCGTTCTTTGTACATTGGGAAACAATAATTCCGCCAACCACGCGAACCGCAGGGGAAAAGACAGCGGTTTTACTCAATCACCCCTTGTATGGTCTTCGCCAACTCTCCTGACCTTTTCTCTATGGATTGAAGCGTTTGACGCGTCTTAATAAGCTCTCCGGCAACGTTTAAAGCAACGATAAGCGCGAGATCCAGAGTTGCAACCGCTTTTGTGCCACCCCTTACTTCTTCGATCTTCTCCGCAAGATAACTTTCAACTCCGCGTACGTGTTCCTCGCTCTCCGTGCTTTGAATCGCCAGTTTTTGCCCGAGTATGCTCAGTTCGACAACGTTTTTCAAGGATACCTCAAATCCCCCCTGACCCCCCTTTGTAAAAGGGGGTAACCTCAAACGCTTTGAATCAATCCGTCGAGCCTCTGTATAAGCCCTGAAACCTTTTCTTTGACGACCCCTTTTTCCTTTTCAAGCCTCTTGACCTTTTCCCTAAGGTCCTCAAGTTCCTTTGTTCCGGCGTTCCTTTGCCTTAACTCTTCCTCCAGTCTCTTTTTTTCATCCTGCAAA
>JBBTLC010000040.1:0-1287 GCA_038068875.1 Deltaproteobacteria bacterium | reverse complement strand
CGGTTTTAATGACTGAATGGCAACCCATGCACTTTTTGACGCTCGGGACGCCGGCAACCCTTGACCTCTCGGCATATATGTGGCAGTAAAGACAAGGGATGCTGTTTTCTCCCGCATGGATTTTGTGGGAGAATTCAATGGGTTGGCGAGGGGTTTTGCCTGAAAAATAGAGGTTCTGGCCTGTATAGCCTATTATGAAAGTTATGACGCCGATGGCGCTATATGCGATTAGACTCTTTATCATGGCCGAGGTGGCGATAGTGCCTTGCCGGTCGTGAAAGCTCATTATGCGTAGCGATACATTATATATAATAAGTGGCACCGAGAGTCAAGGGGAAACTTTTTGGCCGCGGTTTTCGCGCGGCAAGGCCTCTTGGAATCTTTGTTGCGGAACGCCTTCTCTTGACACGTCCGTTCCTTGCACCTATATTATAGTCGGCATCGAGAGGTTTTTTAAAGGCCTTTTGGCCCAAGGCCGGCTGTACGGCCTTTTGGTTGACAAGGGCAGGGCTTCACGTTGCGCGAAGCCGTTGCAACGGGAAGCGGAACGGCGTATATTAAAATAATTCTTGGATTCCCGCCCGTCTGAGGCGGGCGGACGGGAATGACAAACCGGAGGAATCATGGGAAAGATAATAGGAATAGATCTCGGCACCACCAACTCGGTCGTCGCGGTGATGGAGGGCGGAGAGCCCAAGGTCATAGTGAACGAAGAGGGAAGCCGCATTACCCCTTCGGTCGTGGCCTTTACCAGGGATAAAGAGATAGTCGTGGGTCAGGCCGCGAAGAGGCAGGCCGTCACGAACCCGGAAAACACGATCTTTTCGATAAAGAGGTTCATGGGCCGTAAATTCGACGAGGTCAACGAAGAGATGAAGATGGTTCCCTACCGGGTCGAAAAGGACGATCAGGGCAGGGCAGTGGTGAAGTCCGGCAACATGGAGCGCACCTACCTTCCGCCCGAAGTGTCGGCCATAATACTTCAGAAACTTAAACGCGCGGCCGAGGCGTATCTCGGAGAGACCGTTACCGAGGCCGTCATAACCGTCCCCGCGTATTTCAACGACAGCCAGAGGCAGGCCACGAAAGACGCCGGCCGCATCGCCGGACTTGACGTAAAGAGGATAATAAACGAGCCGACGGCCTCAAGCCTCGCCTACGGGCTGGACAAGAAAAAAGAAGAGGTCATAGTGGTTTACGACTTCGGCGGAGGCACGTTCGACATATCCATACTCGAAGTCGGCGAAGGCGTTTTCGAGGTCAAGTCCACGAACGGCGACACGCACT
>JBBTLC010000039.1:0-3099 GCA_038068875.1 Deltaproteobacteria bacterium | reverse complement strand
CAGGGCGAGATAGAGATAATGAGGTACCTCGGGGCGAGCGAGGCGTTCGTGAAGGCGCCGTTCTTGATAGAGGGGATGTTCGCCGGGGCGGTCGGAGGGGGGATGTCGCTTCTCGCGATTTACGCCGCGCAAACGCTCTTTTCGGCCTACGTGCCGGAGCATTTTTTATTCCTTGTCGCGAACCCTCTGCCATTCTTTACCCTCTTCTGGCTTCTGGCGCTCGGGGGCGCCTGCATAGGCGGCATAGGAAGTTTTATCTCGCTCGGGAGGTTTTTAAAGGCATGAAGGCCGCGGCGTTTTTATTCTTGTCGCTGGTCTTTATCCCTGTTGCCATGGCGAGCGACGGCAAGAAATCCGATATAACGGCTCAGGAGAAGAAACTCGAGGACGTAAAGAAAAAACTCGGCGAAACGGAAAAGGCCGTCGAGAGGATTTCCAAGAAGGAAACGACCGTTCTCGAGGAGATAGAAACGGCGAATAAGGCGATAAGGAAAAGCAGGGAAGAACTCAAGAAAATAGATTCCTCCATCGTTGCCTTGGGCGCGGAGGTTTCCGTCGCGGAGGCCAAGGTAGCCGGGCTTACCGCGGAAAAGCGGCGCATCGGGGGCCGCTTGAAGTCCAGGCTTACGGCCATCTATAGGATGAGAAACGGCGGGATGTTAAGGTTTATTCCCGGCTTCGACCCGGGGGATGCCGGGAAAAGATACAGGTACATGACAGCAATCATGGAATCCGACGTAAGGCTCATGGAGCGCGCGGAAGTTAATATCTCGGAACTTGCCTCGGAAAAAAAGCGTCTCAGGGGGCTTCTTGACGAGCTTGGTTCCACGCGCAAGATTGCGCTCGGGAAGAGAAACGACGCCGAGGAGGCGTTTAAAAACAAAAGGTCGCTCCTCTCCCGGGTGAAGAAGGAAAAGCAGGGCTCGCTCAAGCTCGCGAAGGAACTCGAAGGAGCGAAGAGCGAACTTATGGACATCATAGCCAGACTCGAAAAAGAAGGGGAAACCGCGGCTTTGGGAAAGAGCGGCTTTGCCGCGATGAAGGGCAGGCTCAAGCCGCCGGTAACGGGCAAGGTGGTTTCTTTTTACGGCAAGGTGGTTCATCCGAAGTTCAACACCGTCACGTTCAATAACGGCATACTCATAGAGGCGGCCTACGGAACTCCGGTGAAAAGCGTTTACAAGGGAAAGGTCGCGTACGTCGGCTGGCTCAAGGGTTACGGACAGGTAATGATAATAGAGCACGGTGACGGGTTTTACACGCTTTTCGCGCATATCTCCGAAACGCTCCGGCAGAAGGGCTCGCCGGTCGCCGGAGAGGAAATAGTGGCGCTTGTAGGGGATTCCGGAGCCGCGGACACGGCGGGGCTTTATTTCGAGGTGCGCCGGAAGGGCGTTCCGAGCGACCCTCTGACATGGATTGACAGGAAGGCGATAGATTGATAAATTATACGGAGCGTCATAACTTCGCGCGACCGGCGCTTTGTTCTAATGTTTTGTAATGGTATTTATTTATGACGCCATGTATAGTATAATAATATTTTATGTATTTTATTAAATCTGGCCGGGGGTAATTCAAGATGTTCAGAAGGAATGCTTTGCTGTTCGCCGTCGCGGCCGTCATAATGTTAGCGGCGATATCAGTGCCGCTCTGGGGCGTAAGTCAAAAAGCGGCCACTGCGGTTACGACGGAGGAATACGAAAAACTCAAACTCTTTGCGGACGTTTTAGGCATAGTGAGGGAGAATTATCCCGAGGACGTAAAGACCAAAGACCTGGTTTACAGCGCGGTTAACGGCATGCTGAAGGGGCTTGACCCGCATTCTTCGTTCCTTACCCCGGAGGACTACCGCGAGATGCAGGTTGACACCAAAGGGCAGTTCGGAGGCGTCGGCATAGAGATTGGCGTAAGGGACGGATTCCTTACCGTCATATCCCCGATAGAGGATACCCCCGCTTACAAGGCGGGGATAAAGCCGAAGGACAGGATAATGAAGATAGAGGAAAAGCAGACCAAGGACATGAACGTCAACGACGCGGTGAAGCTCATAAGGGGAGAGAAGGGCACGCCCGTGACGCTTTGGATATGGAGGGAAGGCTTCGAAGACTCGAAACCCTTTAAACTCGTACGGGAGATAATAAAGATAAAGAGCGTGAAGTGGAAAACACTCGACGAGGGTTTCGGTTACGTGAGGATAACCCAGTTTCAGGAAAGCACGGGAGACGACCTTGATAAGGCGCTCTCCGAGCTCGGTTCGAAGGACGGAAAATTGAAGGGCCTCGTGCTCGATTTAAGAAATAACCCGGGCGGGCTTCTTAATCAGGCCGTAGCGGTAAGCAATAAGTTCGTAGGCTCGGGCGTCGTGGTTTCCACAAAGGGCAAGATTAAAGAGCAGGCCGTTGAGTTCACGGCCGCAAAGGGCGCGGCTCATCCGTACTTTCCCATGGTCGTATTGGTGAACGACGGCAGCGCGAGCGCTTCCGAGATCGTCGCGGGCGCGCTTCAGGACCATAAAAGGGCCGTCATAATAGGCACTCCGACGTTCGGCAAGGGTTCGGTGCAGACAATAATACCTTTGAAAGACGGCTCGGCCGTTCGGCTTACGACCTCTCTTTACTACACCCCGTCGGGAAGGTCCATACAGGCCAAGGGCATAGAGCCCGACATTATTGTCGGAGAGATGGTAAAGCAGCACCTTAAAGAAAAAGACCTCGCAAGGCATTTTGAAGCCCCTCTGTCCAAAGAGGAAGAGAACGGGGACAAGAAGGTAACGGTAAAAGAGACCAAGGTGGCCGAGGACGGGGAAGAGGATGTCCAGTTGAAGAGGGCGCTTGATTATCTTAAGAGCTGGATAATATTCCAAGAGACGATAAAGAAGGCCGGGTAACCGGTAAGCCGGCCGGCATAGAGATGGGAAGAAGAGCGAATAAAAGAGGAGGGTCTTTCTTGAGAAAGCTCCTCCTCTTTCTTTTTTTTGCGGCCGCGGCCTTTGTCGTGTTTTTATATTGGGATGACATCGGCCCGGGCCGCGGCCGCGCGCCGCAAGATAAATCCGTAATGACGGAGGTTAAGGGGCAGGAGACGCCGTCTTCGCCGAAG
>JBBTLC010000038.1:0-1975 GCA_038068875.1 Deltaproteobacteria bacterium | reverse complement strand
TCGACGACGATTATGAAAGGCAGGGGCAGGGCTGAGCCCTGCACCCTAAATGTTTCAACTCGTTTGTTTTTTCTCCCCTCCTTGCCAAGGAGGGGTGGGGGGAGGTTATCTTTAATCTTTTTTCTACCCCACCCGGCCTCCCCTTGTAAAGGGGAGGAGAAAGATGCGCGCCGCAGAGGCAAAATTGCACGGCAACGGGCGTTAAAGAGGATGGATATGACAGGCATAGACATAGTGTCAATAGAGAGGGTCAGGAAGGCCTGTTGCCGGCCGGGAATCATCGAAAGATTATTCACGAAGAACGAACTGGCCTACGCCTTTTCAAGAAGAGATCCTTTTAAACGCCTCGCCGGCCGTTTTGCCGCGAAGGAGGCTTTTTTAAAGGCGCTCGGCACGGGACTCTCAAGAGGCATAAGGTGGAAGGACGTGGAGATCGTAAAAGACCCTTTTGGAAGGCCTGTAGTGAAAGCAGTTTTCGTTGCCGGAAAAATCCTCGGCAAAAGAATTCCTCACGCGAGCATAGCCTATACCAAAGAGTACGCCGTAGCGACGGTAAAAATAGAATAGCGTTACAAAAGGCGCGTTATTTCTTCAAGAGAACTAATTGCGACGGTTATCGCGTTTTTTTCTCCGAGTTTGAGATTGGCCGTAATTATCTTTCCGACCCCTCCCCTGTTGACGACCCCGGTAACGCAAGCGCCTTTAAGCCCCATGGAGGCCGTCACGGTGAGAAGCGTGGCGCTCTCCATCTCGTAGTTAAGGGCGTGGAGGTTTCGCCATTCCTTTGTCGCTCCACGGAGACTTCTTATGACGTATTTTCTGTAAGAGTTCCCTCTTTCTTCTCCGGGATAAAATGTGTCGGACGATACGGTAACGCCGGTATGGTATTTTACGCGGGATTTTTTCGCTCCCTCGACGAGCGATGTTACGAGCGAAAAGTCGGCGACTGCCGGGTATTCAATGGGCGCGTAATGGCGAGACGCTCCGTCGAGCCTGACCGAGCCGGTCGTTATGATTACGTCTCCCATGTTTATCGTATTTTGAATCGAGCCCGTCGTGCCGACGCGTATGAAGGATTTTATTCCGAGCCGGGCGAGTTCGTCAATCGCTATCGCGGTCGAGGGCCCTCCTATGCCGGTCGAGGTTACTATGACCGGAGTTTTGCCCACGCGGGCCATGTGCGTTACGAACTCCCTTTTCGAGGCGAGTTTTTTTACGCCCCCGTTGTAAGCCTTCGCTATTGCCTCGGCTATGGGGCCGCTCCTTGCCGGGTCGCCGGGTAAAAGCGCGACCTTGGCCCCTTGGAGAGTTTTTTTATCGAGGTCGAGATGATATACTTTTCCCATGGGGTTCCGATAGTTGTTTTTTGGCGTTATTTTTTGGTGTATAATATGACTATGAAGAAGATATTATTGTTAGTTCTTATAATCGCTGTTTCAGGCTGCGCGTCCGTCATATCAAAGCCGGTAATGGATAAGATTGACGTGAACGTGACTGCCCAAGAACTCTTCAAAGACCCGCAAAAGTATTACGGCAAAACTGTCGTTCTCGGAGGCGTCATAATCAAGATTGAAAACCTTGAAACAAAGACCCGCATCGAAGTGCTTGAATCCCCTCTGTCGTCTTCTTTGAAGCCCGAAAAAGACCTTGAAAAAAGCAGGGGCAGATTTTTCGCTTATATCGAAGGCTTTTCCGACCCCGCGTTATTCCCGACAGGAAGGTTCATAACAATCGCGGGCACTGTCTCAGGCGTTGAGACAAATACGATAGACAGGCATTTATATGCCTATCCCGTCATATCAGTCGAAGAATATTACCTCTGGAAGCCTTACGCAGGGCCTTCCCTCAGCATCGGCGTGGGAGTCGGCACGAGTTTTTAATACAAAGCGTCATAACTTCGCGCGACCCACGCTTTGCGCGGGTACCCCGGCGTTGCTCCTCGGCTCGTCGTTGCGGCGTATATAAAAATACGCCT
>JBBTLC010000037.1:0-5587 GCA_038068875.1 Deltaproteobacteria bacterium | reverse complement strand
ATCCAAACAGGGGTGTGGGTGTCCTTAATCGAATAAAATGCCGCTATAAGTATCCTCGACGTGGCCACCGGCACTATGCCGACGGCGTAAAAGTAAAGGGCGAAGGCCGTCTCGGACGCGTCGATTCCGGAAAATTCCCCCCTTTGGAAAAGCGCCGTTATTATAGGCATCGCGAGCGCCGCGAGCCCGACCGTAGCGGGAATGCTCACGAAGTTAGCCATCCTTATTGCGAAGGAAAGGGAAGTCTTGAAGGATTCGTAGTCGTTTTTAACGGCGTATTCCGAAAGGCTCGGCAATACGGCCTGCATGAACGCCACGCCGAACATCCCTAAGGGCAGTTCCATGAGCCGCGAGGCGTAATAAAGATACGACACGCTCCCTTCGGAAAGGGTCGAGGCGAAGGCCGTTGTTACGAATATATTTACCTGATACACGCCGAGCCCTATGGCGGAAAAACCCATGAGCTTGAATATTTTTAACGTCGCCGCGTCAGTAAAATAGATCGAGGGGCGCGGAAACATGCCGTATTTGGCGAGTACGGGAAGATGAACGATAAATTGCAAGAACCCGCCCAAAAGCACTCCAACGGCCACTGCGTAAACAGGCTCCTTAAAAAACGGCGTCACGAAGAACACGCAAAATATTATCGCCGCGTTAAAGAAGGCCGGAGCCACGGCCGGCACGGTAAAGTGCTTTAACGAATTAAGCGCTCCCATGGCTATGGCCATAAGCCCTATGAATATCATGTAAGGAAACATCATTGCCGTCAGGTTAACGGCAAGAGCAAATTTTTCCGGGATAGCCGAAAATCCCGGCGACATCAGGAGCACGAGTTTTTCCGACGCGAGAATGCCTATTGCCGTAAGAGCCACGACGATGAAAAAGAAAAGGGTAAAGAATCCGTAAAGGAATTTATTCACCTCTTCTTTCGTGCGCCTTACGAGCATCTCGGTAAAGACCGGCACAAAAGAAGACGTCAACGCTCCCTCTCCTACAAGCCTCCTTAAGAGGTTCGCTATGCGGAAGGCCACGAAAAACGCGTCAGAGGCGAGGCCGGCCCCGAAATACGACGCTATCACGGCGTCCCTTACGTATCCGAGGACGCGGCTTATGAGCGTGCCGCCGCCGACTATCGAAGCCCTTTTCGCTATCCTTTTGATTTCAGACACGGGAACCTCTCCCGAATCCCGAATAGGATTTTTGGCCGCTTAAATCACTTGACAAGGCCCATGAAAAGGAATAAAATATTTTTTTAATTTTAATCGGAGGTATTAGATTGGCTAACCACGAATCAGCCATTAAAAGGCACAAGCAAAGCGAAAAGAAAAAACTCCGCAACAGGTCCGTAAAATCCGCCGTCAGGACGGCCGCCAAGAAGGTAAAAGAAGCCGCGGCCGCCAATAGAAAAGACGACGCGACGGCGCTCCTTAAAAACGCGATATCCCTTCTCGACGGAGCAGTAACAAAAGGCGTCCTCCACAGGAACAACGCCTCGCGGAGGATCTCGCGCCTCACCGGAACGGTCAATTCCGCGTCTTCCAAGTAATATAAACGCGCCATGCCGGACATAAACATTATCTTCCGGGCCGAGGCGCGTTATTTTTAGCGCAAAGGTCCATCACAAGGCCTGTAAGAGCGGCGTCATCGGGCAGACGGCCCGATTTGATGTCAAGGTCGGCCTTATTAAGCCTCACAAGAGCCTTTAAAATCTCGGTCTCTGAAAAATTGGCGCACGCCGCGGCGTAGCCGTTATACCTCTCGCCCCACGCTCTTATCGTCTGCTGTATCGCGGCGACAGGCATCCTCTTGGCCAATAGAGCCTTGAGCTTGGCGAGGGTTCTCATCTGCCACCCTATCGCCCCTATTATCAGAACAGCCTCGTCGTCAAGGCGAGCGAGTATCGTCATGGCCCCGGCCATGTCTTTCTTCCCTATGGCGCTAGCCAGGTCAAAGGCGGTATCTTCTCTCACTTCGAGGGCGCAGGCCGCGACATCCCCCTCTTCTATGGTTTTATTTTCGCCCGCGAATGTTATAATCTTTTCCAATTGCCCCTTGATGTCCCGAAGGCGCGTACCGGCTATGTTTACGAGCTTAAACGCGGCCCCGTCCTTTATCTCCTTGCCCGCGCTTACGGCGTATTTTTTTATCCACGCAACGACCTCGTTTTCCTTAAGCATCCGGAATTCCTTCGCATACCCTTTTGACATAAGGAGCTTGAAGAATTCCGAATCCCTGTCCGGCTTTTTCTCGGAAGCCGCCGAAAACACGAGGCACGTGGAAGGAGAAGGTTCTTTAAGATAGCCGAGGAACTCCTTACACTTGGCGGCCTTCATGGACTCGGCCCCTTTGACTATCACGAGCCGGACGCTTGAGAAGGCCGGCAGCGTAAGCGCCGCCGCCATGATGTCTTCCGTGTCGTCAACGGCCGCCTCGAACACCTGACAGTTCATGGACTCGAAGCCCTTGGTAAGGGTCTTTTTCTTAACCTCCGAGATAGCCTCCTCGATGAGATAGTCTTCCTCGCCGAAAAAATAATATACCGGCTTCGGGCCGGCCTCGCTTTCCATACGCTTCATTAATCCCCCCGCTTCCCGTTGCAATGCTTCGCCGGGCAACGGGAACCCGGCCCCTTTGTAAAAGGGGGTAACCTCTAAAACCCCGCTGATACGCGTTCCCTCAAGAGCCTTGCCGTATCCTTCGCGATCTTTCTTAAAGCCGCAAGCTCGGCGTCCTTGGTCGCGGAAATGTCGGAGGTGTTTACCGTGAAATCTTCGTAATCGGATATGTTCTCGTCATGCCAGATTATGGTATCGTCCGAGGTCTTTACGAACTTAACCGACATCACGACGCTTAAACGATACTCGCTCACGACGTCGCTTTTACTGAACGAAACCGGCTTAAGTTCGTAGCTTTTTATGACGCCTTTCAAGACTGCGTCCGCATCGCCCTCGACCTTGACCGCGTTCATGAGTTCGTCCACAATGGCCGACGTTACCACGCTTTCGACATCGGCGTTACCCGTAATATTCTCGAACATGGGTATCGAAACCGTGCCGACGCCCTCGATAAACTGTTTTCCTCCGCCCTTGCCAACGACATGATAGCCGCACCCGGCGGCTAATGCCGCCGCGACAAACGCCAAAATAACTATGCGACCCATATGCCTCATACCACTATATTAACCAGCTTGTCGGGAACGTAAATAAACTTTTTTACGCCCTTGCCGCCGGTCCACTCCATGGTTTTTTCGTCCTTTAAAACCATTGCTTCCACCTCGTCCTTGCCGCTCCCCGCAGGCATCGAGACCTTGCTTCTCACCTTGCCGTTTACCTGCACTATGAGCGTTACCTCGTCCGTCAAAACGGCTTCAGGGTCGAAGCCGGGCCACGGCGTCTCGTAAAGGCGCGACTTATTCCCGAGAGATTCCCAAAGCTCTTCGGTCATATGCGGGGCGAATGGCGAAAGCAACAGCACGACCGCCTCGATTGACTCCCTGAAAACACGTTTTTCCAAGTCGGTATTCATGCCGCCTTCCCACTGGTAAAGCCTGTTTACGAGTTCCATTATCGAACTTATGGCGGTATTGAAATGAAAACGCGTCTCTATGTCGCCGGTAACCTTCTTTATGGTCGAATGGGTCATCCTCCGGACGTCTTTTAAAAACCCCGTAAGCCCCGGATCTCCTCCGCAGGGTTTTACGTCCTTTATGAAGTCGAGGTTTTCGTTAACGAGCCTCCAGACCCTTCCCAAAAACCTATACGACCCCTCGACCCCGTCTATGTTCCAATCGAGGTCGCGTTCCGGAGGCGCGGCGAAAAGCGAAAAAAGGCGCGTCGTATCGGCCCCGTACCTGAGTATTATGCCGTCAGGGTCAACCGTATTCTTTTTCGATTTACTCATCTTCTCGACCGCGCCGATTGTTACCTCCTTGCCGCACTCCCCGCACTTTTCGCCGTTAACTTCTTCTTCGGAAAGGTATCCGTGCTCCGGGCATTTCATGAAGGCCTTGCAGACCATGCCCTGAGTCAAGAGGTTTTTAAACGGCTCGTCAATCGAAAGAAGCCCGATATCCCTCATGGCCTTTGTGAAAAACCTCGAATAAAGAAGATGCAATACCGCGTGCTCTATGCCGCCTATGTACCGGTCAACGGGCATCCAGCGCGAGACCTCGTCCTTGCCGAACGGCTTCGACGTCTCATGAGGGGTAACGTATCTCAAAAAATACCATGACGAATCCACGAACGTGTCCATTGTGTCGGTCTCGCGGCGAGCGGGTTTACGGCACTTCGGACACTCGACGTTGGCAAACGAGGCGTCGGCGAGAGGACTCGTGCCCTTGCCGGTTATCAAAACGTCCTCCGGCAAAACCACCGGCAGCTGCTCGTACGGCACAGGCGTTATTCCGCAGCAATCGCAGTATATTATTGGAATGGGACAGCCCCAATACCTCTGGCGCGATATGCCCCAATCCCTGAGCCTCCAGTTAACGGTCCTTTTCCCGAAACCTTTTTTTTCGAGAAGTTCGACAATCTTGGGGAACGCGTCAGTGTTTTTCATGCCGTTCCATTCGGAAGAGCCCGCCATTACGCCGTCTTCAATGTAGGCCTCTTTCATGTCATCTGGATTCAACGCCTTTTCAATAGGATTTATGACTACCCTTATTGGTATGGAATACTTTTTCGCGAATTCGAAGTCACGCTTATCGTGCGCCGGAACCGCCATCACGGCACCTGTTCCGTACTCCATTAAGACGAAGTTCGCGACATAGACAGGAACCTTGTCTCCTGTAAGAGGATTTACGCAAAAGGCGCCGGTAAAGACCCCTTCCTTTTCGGCCTCTTCCCTTTTTCTCTTGTCAACGGCCTTTATCCTCGCCACGAACTCCCGCACCTCTTTAAGCCGCCCCGGAGATGCTATCTTTTCGACGAGCGGATGCTCCGGGGCAAGGCTCATGAAGGTTACCCCGTAGAGCGTGTCGGGACGGGTGGTGAATATCTTTATCGTTTCAATTGAATCGACGATATTAAAGATAACCTCTGCGCCGACGCTTTTCCCCAGCCAGTTCCTCTGCATGATGAGGACTTTTTCGGGCCAGCCCGGAAGCTTATGCGTCCATTCGAGGAGTTCCTCGGCATAGTCGGTAATCCTGAAAAACCACTGCTCCAATTCCTTGCTTTCGACGATTGAATCGCACCTCCAGCAAACTCCGTTCTCGACCTGCTCGTTGGCCAATACCGTGGCGCACTCCGGGCACCAGTTGACGTTAGAGAGTTTTCTGTACGCGAGACCCTTCTCGAAAAACTTCAAAAACACCCACTGATTCCAGCGGTAATACTCAGGAGAGCAGGTGGCGACCTCCCGCGTCCAATCGTAACTCAACCCGAGCCTCTTGAGCTGAACTCTCATGTTTGCGATATTCTTCCGCGTCCACTCGGAGGGGTGTATGCCCCGTTGTATGGCGGCATTCTCGGCCGGCAGCCCGAAGGCGTCCCACCCCATCGGGTGGAGCACGTTCTTTCCCCGCATCTTCAAAAACCGCGCGATGACGTCCCCGATGGAATAATTGCGCACGTGTCCCATGTGGATT
>JBBTLC010000036.1:0-2924 GCA_038068875.1 Deltaproteobacteria bacterium | reverse complement strand
CCGGTCCAGATGTAGCCGGAGTATTCCTCTATCCCGTAAAAATCCGCTATGTCCAAGGGATTTCCGACGCCCTTAAACGCCCCCATATTTTTCCCGGAGCTGAATATGTAAGCGCCTTCTATCTCGGAATTTACCTTCATCACGGTCTTTACGACGAACTCGTCCTCGTTTATATCGGCAATGAGCCTGGCCTTCTTCGGCTTTACGAAGTATCTCAAAAGAAGCGGGTTTATGACGATGGTCTTTACCTTCGTTGTCGGTATCTCCTCGATCTTCTCGATGAGATAATTTTCCCTCAGGTATTCCTCGGCCTCGACCCTGCTCGTATCGTAGTCGTACATCACGTGAAACGCGTAAAAGTCCTCAAACTCCGGATATATGCCGTAGGCGGCGTATCCCGCGCCAAGCCCGTTACCCCTGTCGTTCATGAGGCAGAGGGATTTCTTTATGAAACTGCCGTCGAGTTTCTTCCTTTTTTTGCTTATGATGCCGGTCAACCCGCAGCCGGATATGTCTTTTTCGAAATCGTGGTTCATTAATCCCCCTCTCTTCCCGTTGCAATGCTTCGCCGGGGTACCCGCGCCAAGCGGCGTGGGTCGCGGGAGCCCAGCCGTAGGACAGGCGTCCCGCCTGTTAAATCAGGTGGCGTCTTTCTTTGAAGCAACGGCCTTGGAATCTTTATAAACCGAGAGCATCTTCAGGAATTCGTCCTTACCGGAATTTTTCGGCTCCGGCAAATTCAGCTTTTTTCTTGCCGGAAGAACCGGTTCTCCGAGACGCCCTGTTTTCACGAACATGTCGAAGCCTCTCTTAACCTGAGGAGGGTGAACTCCCTTTTTCGTGGCAAGAAGCCTCATCGCGGTCATGGCGTTCTCGAATCCATAGTGCTGGAAACACATCTCAAGGCACTGGTGACACTCGAGGCACTGCCATATTGAATCCAAGGCGAGCCATCTTTCGTAATCGCCCGCGAGAATGCTTTTTATGACCGAGCGCGGGTCGTAACCCTCCAGATGCAAACACGACGGGCATATATCGTAACAAGCGCCACAATCAGCGCACTTTTGAAGCAGATTGAGATTAAGTTCTTCCGTAAGCATTGCTCAACTCCCGTTCTTATCACATCCGTTCACCCTGAGGCTCTCGAAGGGTAAACGGAAATGAAACTTTATTTGCTTCTCTTTTAAAGCGTGAACGCCCCTTCGCCGCCGAATTCTTCTTGTATTTTGCTCATCTTCGGGGCTTCATTCATTGCCTCCCATTTTTTCAAAAACGGCCCCACGTCTATCCTGTGGCCGGGAAGCCCCAAGTCTTCGCTCTTATAACCCATGGCGAGGCCAAGAATGTCGGTAAAATAAAGCACCGGTATGCCCAACTTCTCGCCGTCTTTTTCCATAAGGTTTTGGTTGTTGTCGAACTGCAAAAAGCAAGACGGACAACATAAAGCCATCGCGTCGGCGCCGAGCATTTTGAGTTCCTTCAACTTTAATCTTGCCATGGTAAGGGCGTTTTCATGCTGGTCAACCCTGTCGAGCCCCTGGCCGCAACAGGTGAGCTTTGTCATGTAGTCCATGCTCTCGCCGCCGAGCGTTCTTATGAGGTTATCGAACTTTTTCGGGTCAAGCGGGTCGTCGTTTTTAAGCGCGTGTCCCGGCCTCATCATGTGGCACCCGTAATGCACGGCGAACTTCATCCCCCTAAAATCTCTCTTTATGGCGCTTTTTATCGCGTTCGCGCCGACTTCGTCGTGGAAAAACGGCACAAGGTGACTGAGTTTGATCTTGCCCTCGTACTTCCTGCCGATGGATTCGAATACGCTATTAACTTCCGCTTTCTTCTTCTGATTCGTCTTAAGTTCGCTCTTTACGGTAGCGAGGTTCGAGACGCATCCTGTGCAGGGACTCACTATGTTAAGCCCCTCTCCTTCGGCAACAGCGATGTTCCGGGCGGCCGTCAATGTCCAGAGGCCGTGGTCGATATTGTTCACGAGGGATTTTTCCGGACAACAGGTAAACCCGTCTATGTCCCTGTAAGGAAGACTCATGCCGTCAAGCACGGTTCTTACGGACTTTTCAAGAAAGGGAAACCGCGCCGGTATGGTGCAGCCCCAAAAAACAGTGAAATCCTTCATATTTCTCCTTACCACGCATAAAAACGAATGACGATGAATGGAATGCCCGCCGCAATCCCGTTGCTTTGGCAACGGGTCCCGGCCGGATTCCCCCTTGGGTGCCCGGCGCCTGCCTTTTTGTCATTGATACTGAAAAGACTTAATTAAGCAGGCACGCAAGCGGCCGTTGGACAAACCTCGGCGCACTTTGGCGTGTCGTAATAACCCTTGCATTCAACGCATACGACCGGGTCTATGATATAAAGCGGATCCCCCTCGGTTATGGCAGAAACCGGGCACTCCGGCAGGCATACGCCGCAGGCAACGCAATCTTCGCTGATTTTAAGAGACATCTTTAAAATTACCCCCTTGTATTTATGTATACTGTATACATTATATTACTCCTCTGAAAGACAAAATTCAAGGGATTTTTTTCAACACATCCGGCCCCCCCTACGACAGATTCAAAACAAGAAGCCTCGGCTCGGTCATCTCTTCCATGGCGTACCTGACGCCTTCCCTCCCGAACCCGCTTTGCTTCACGCCTCCGTAAGGCATGCTGTCAACCCTGAAACTCGGCACGTCGTTTATTATGACCCCTCCGGCTTCGATGTTCTCAAAGGCGTAGAATATCTTTTTTATGTCCCTGGTGAACACCCCGGCCTGAAGCCCGTACTTCGAGTCATTCACAACGCGGACTGCCTCATGGAAATCGTCGAAAGGCTCAAGCGTGACAATCGGCGCGAAGACCTCCTCGGAGCAGACCTTCATCAAAGGCCTTACGTTCGTAAGCACCGTCGGCTCGAAGATGTTC
>JBBTLC010000035.1:0-2922 GCA_038068875.1 Deltaproteobacteria bacterium | reverse complement strand
GCCGACTGGGTGACGTATTCGCGCCAGTGATCGGTCAGGTACGGGATCAGCGCATCGACCTTCGGCACGACCGTCTGAACGTCGCAGTCGATCGCGGCCGCGTTGACCGCGTTGGATGTCGCCGCGCCCGACGGATCTGTCACCCGCTACCTCCGTGGCGGCGCGATTGTAGGGGCATCATTGCATTCGCGAGCGGTTACGCCGAGGCGGATTCCGGCGCGCGGCCTACGACCTCGAAATAAGAGGCGCCGGGGAACTGCTCGGACAGGCGCAGGCCGGCCACATAGCCGAGGTCGGATTCGACATGTATACGGAAATCCTCGAAGAGGCGGTTAGCGAACTCAGGGGCGAACCGATAATCCACGAACCCGAGCCTGAGGTGGACATAAAGGTATCCATGTACATACCGGACGACTACGTGCCTGACGCGAGACAAAAGATTACCCTCTACAAGAGGCTCGCTACAGCCTCCTCAGAAGACGAACTCTCGATGCTCGAAGAAGAACTCGTTGACCGCTACGGAGAGATTCCTGAACTCGTGCGTAATCTTATCGGCGTATCGGAACTTAAGATACTCATGAAAAAAATCTCGGCCACGGAATTAAGCCGCAGGGGCAACCGCCTTTACGTGTCCTTCGCGAAAGGATTGAACGAAAAACATCCCGGATTGCCGGAAAGGATTATCGCGCTCGCGAAGAAAGAACCCGGCCGCTTGAAGCTCCAGAGCGAAGCAAGACTCATTTGCGTAATGAACGGAGGAGAGGGCGAAAAAACAGACGTGACCTTCGAGGCAAGATATTTGTTGAAAGAACTGACTCAGGGGTGGTAAAATTTTTTGGTTATGGCAAACGCGCTCATTAGAATACAACGCGCCGTTCCTTTGAAGGCGCTCTCCTTGCTTTACGTCGGGCTTTTCGTAGTTTTAAGCCTCCCTGGGTGCGGCAGGTTCAAAAAAGAACCAAACGAAAATGACGTCCTCGCCAGGGCGGGCGACAGCGAAATAACGGTCGGCGAATTCAAGGACTCTCTCAAGGAATTTTTACCGGAGGGAACCGAGGGCATGCCCTTACCGGAGCTTATTGAAATCAAAAAAGGCCTCCTGAACCAGATTATAGAGGAAAGGCTTATCCTCAAAGAAGCTAAGGCGACGGGCGTCGCGGTGACCGACGACGAGCTCGCGAAACAGCTTGAGAGTCTGCAGCAGGCCTACGGGGAAGAAGACTTCAAAAACGAGGTAATCAAGCAATACAACGACCTGAACGCGTGGCGAAAGGACATATTGAAGCAGATGACCATACAAAAAATAGTCGAAAAATCCGTAAAGGTCGAGGTCTCGGACGCCGAGGCAAAAGAGTACTTTGAAAAGAACTTCCGTCCGGAAGAAGGCAAAACAATCGTGCGCGCGAGGATGATAGTTGTGCCGACCGAAAAAGCCGCGGCGGCCGCCTTACGCAGGCTCAAGGCCGAAACCTTTGAAAGCGTGGCAAAGGACGTATCAACCGGCCCCGAGGCCAAGGACGGGGGCGACCTCGGATCTTTCGAAAAGGGCGGCATGCCGCCCGAATTCGAGGCCGCGATATTCTCGCTCTCGCCCGGACGAACGAGCGGCATAGTGAAAAGCCCGTACGGGTACCACATATTCAAGCTCATCGAAGCCAAGAAATCCAAAAAGCAGACCTACAATGAGGTGCGCGGCAAGATAATCGAGGCGCTCAAAAGGGAAAAAACCGAACGCGGCTATATGGACTGGGTTCTGTCCCTGAAGCAAAAATCCACCATCGAAATAAAGGAGGAACTGCTTTGATGACGGGACGGCTTTTCGCGAAGACAATGGTTCCGGCTCTCGTGGCGGCATTAATATTCACGTCATGGGCGCGGGCCGAGGTGGTGGACAGGGTCGTAGCGGTTGTGAACTCGGAGATAATAACCCTCTCCGATCTTAACGCCGCCACTGCAATAGTGCTGGGCGGACTTAAAGGCAAGATTTCCGCGGACGCCTCGGCCGAAGACAAAAGCCGCATCCTCGACGGGCTCATAGAAAAATCCCTCATGAAGCAATCCGCGGAAAAGGCCGGCATCGAAGTGAGCGAAAAGGAAATAGACAACGCCGTGGAAGACATCAAAAAAGAAAACCGCATGACGCAGGATGCCCTCCTCGTCGCCTTGGCCAATAACGGCCTCACCTACGCGTCCTACAGGGAACAGATGAGAGAAGAGATACGGCAAGCGAAATTCATGGAGAGGCAGTTCAGAAGCGGCATAAACATAACTGACGAGGACGTGACGAACTACTACAAACAGAACCTGAAAGACTTCTACGGCGAGCCGTCCCTTAAGATGAAGGTCATACTGATTGCGAACGACGAACATAAAGAAGAACGCGTAAACGCGGTAACGGAAGGGATTAAAAGCAACATGGACTTTTCAACGCTCGCCGAGGAATACTCCTCCTCCCCGTCGGCTAAACACGGCGGAGACATCGGATACGTCAAAAAGATTGAACTCGACCCGAGTCTTCGGGAAATTGCCGAAGCCCTCGGCCCGGGTGAAATAAGCCCGCCAATAGAAACGCCTGACGGCGCGTACTTCCTGCAGCTCATCGAAAAGAAAGAAGGCGAAGCAACGCCGCCGGTTGAGGCCAAGAAAAAGATCAAGATGCTTCTCTTTCAAAAGGCCGCGAAAGAAAAATACGAATTCTGGCTCGTTGAGATGAGAAAGTTCTCCTACATAGAAGTGAAGTTCTAAAAAATAATGAAACCCGTAATCGCCATAACCATGGGAGACCCTGCGGGAATCGGGCCTGAGATAGCGCTTAAGTCCTTCTCCTCCAAAAGGGTAAACCGCGCGGCCCGGCCCGTTATCCTTGGCGACCTTGCCCTCCTCAGGCGCCTCTCGGAAAAACTCGGGCTTAAATCCCCTCCG
>JBBTLC010000034.1:0-3671 GCA_038068875.1 Deltaproteobacteria bacterium | reverse complement strand
GAGGGAGTCGCTTAAGGTAGTGATAGAGCCGCAAAAGCAGGCATAAAATTCAAACTGGATTCCCGCTTCCGCCAATAATAATGGCGGACGGGAATGACAGAGAGGCGGTATTCCATGAAACTCGGCATAGTAGCGAAGATGACGAATCCGGAGGCCATAAGACTTTCGGGCGAAGTGGCCGCATGGCTTAAGGAGCGGGGAATAGAGGTTTACGGAGACACGGAACTCGCCAAGAGGGCGAATAACATAACGGCCTGCGACAGGAAGGATTTGGCGGATCTTATAGATTCCATGGTCGTATTAGGCGGCGACGGGACTATCCTTTACGCCGCGAGGCTCCTGAGCGGAAAAAAGATAACTGTTTTAGGCGTCAACATGGGCGGGCTCGGGTTCCTGACCACGGTAAAGGTGAACGAGGTTTACGAAAATCTCGAAAAGCTCATAAAAGGCGACTACACGCTCGAAGAGCGCATGATGCTCTCGGTCGTCATAACGAGAGACGAAAAGAAATACGCGGAATACAAGGTCTTGAACGACGTCGTGATAAAGAGCAGGATGGCGCGTCTGATTAAGCTCGCTACCAGCATAAACAAGGAATACGTTACCACGTATAGGTCGGACGGGCTTATAATAGCCACCCCGACCGGCTCCACCGCCTATGCCCTCTCGGCAGGGGGGCCGATACTTTATCCGACGATACATTCCATAATAGTCGTTCCGATATGCCCGTTTAATCTGATGAACAGGCCTGTCGTGGTGCCGGACTGGATGAGCGTTGACGTTTCCGTGCCGCCAGACGATTCCGCGCTCGCCCTGACGCTTGACGGGCAGGTGGACATGCAGCTTAAGGCGGGGGACTCGATAGAGGTCAAGAGGGCCGCTGAAAGCGTTTACGTTGTTGCCGGAAAAGGCAAGGGCAAGGGATATTTCGACATACTCAGGGAAAGGCTTTTGTGGGAAGGTAAGAAGGAAGGGCAGGCGTAACCAAGCAATGCTGCTGGAACTCAACATAAAAGACCTCGCCATAATAGACAGTCTTTCCATTTCTCTGGGCCCGGGCTTTAACGTTTTTACCGGGGAGACCGGCGCGGGCAAGAGCATCATAATAGACGCCATAGACCTTATCCTCGGCGACCGCGCTACGGTTGACGTCATAAGGAGCGGCAAAGAGGAGGCGCGGGTAGAGGCGCTCTTCGATGCCGCGCGCGTAAAAGGCATAAGGGAAATTCTGGAGGAGTCCGGCATAGCGAGCTCCGAGAATCTCCTCATAAGCCGCGTCGTGGCGAAGAGCGGGCGCAATAAGATATTCATAAACGGAAGCCTCTCGACCCTCATGACCTTAAACGAGATAGGCCGCCGTTGCATAGACATATACGGGCAGAGCGAGCACCAGTCTCTTACGCGGCCGGAGGAGCACGTCGAGATATTGGACTCGCTCGGCGGGACGTCCAACATGAGGCGCGAGATGCACGAGTCCTACTGGAAGTGGGCCTCCGCCAACAAGAAGCTTGACGAGTTCGTCTCCGGCATGAAGTTGTCCGTCGAGGACAGGGAACTTATCGAGGCGCAGGCGAAGGAAATCTCGGAGGCCGCGCTTAAGGAAGGCGAGGAAGAGGAGCTTAAAAAAGAAAGGGAGAAGCTCCGCAACTCGGAGAGGCTTTCGATGGCCGCCGGAAGCGCCGAGAGGGACCTGTACTCGGACGAGCACAGCATCCTCGGGCGGCTCAGGGCCGTCATAAAAGAACTCAAGGACGTTTCCAAGATTGACGGAAGGTTAGAGGGCACGGCGAAGAAGATCGAGGCGGCGTTTTTCGAACTCGAGGATTCGTCCGGTTTTTTGAGGGATTACGCCGCGTCTTTGGAGTCGGACCCGGCCCGCCTCGAAGAAATAGAGGCAAGGCTCCACGCGATAGAAAAACTCAAGAAAAAATACGGACCGACC
The DNA here is from genome assembly GCA_038068875.1 of Deltaproteobacteria bacterium. Classification (GTDB taxonomy): domain Bacteria; phylum Desulfobacterota; class GWC2-55-46; order GWC2-55-46; family DRQE01; genus JBBTLC01. The sequence continues at coordinate 1,729 of JBBTLC010000034.1, read as the reverse complement.
GTGAAAGAGGCGCTTCAAAAAAAAGAAGCCATGGACTTGCGCCTCGCGAAGGTCGAAGATTACGATATAAGTCTTAAAACTTTGAAGGAAAGCGCCGCCATGGCAAGGGAAGAGGCCGTTATGGTGGCCGAGTCCTTAAGCGAATCGAGGAGGGCCAAGGCCGTTGAATTCAAGATGGGCGTCGAGAAGGAACTCTCGGAACTCGGCATGAAGGGCTGCGTTTTTCAGGTCGCGATAGAGACGGACAGGAATCCCGACGGAAGCATCCGCTTCGGCGAAAAGGGCGCGGAGAGGGTCAACTTTTTCATAGCCACGAATCCCGGCGAGGGTTTAAAGCCGCTCCCGCGCGTGGCATCGGGAGGGGAACTCTCGAGGATAATGCTCGCCATAAAGGGGTTGACCTCCATGGGCAGGGTTTCAACCCTCATATTCGACGAGGTTGACGCGGGGATAGGCGCGGTAACGGCGGCTGTGGTGGGGCGGAAGATAAAAAACGTCAGCAAAAAGCATCAGGTGATTTGCGTAACCCACCTTCCTCAGGTGGCGGCCTTCGCGGACAGCCACTACCATGTCGAGAAGGTGAAGACGGACGACGGCCGCACCGTGACGCGGGTAAAGAAACTTTCGGCAGAGGAGAGGGTCGAGGAGATAGCGTCGATGCTCGCGGGCGTCAAGGTAAGCGATACCACGCGCAAACAGGCCGGAGAAATGTTAGCGTCGTCAAGCAAGTAGCCCAGTAGGGTGGGCTCTGCCCACCATTTATAGCTCCGGCGCAACTCAACGGCACAATATATAATGATAAGCAGGAGGAAGTTTTGGTAAGGAAGGCTCTTCTTAAAGACGTAAAAGACATATACGACATGGTGGAGTTCTTTGCCCGGAAGGGTGAGATGCTCCACAGGCCGCTTAACGAGATATATTCGTACCTGAGGGACTTTTACGTTTTCGAATCGGGCGGAGCAGTGCAGGGCGTGGCCGCGCTCCATATATGCTGGGAGGATTTGGCCGAGATACGGACCCTCGCGGTAAGAGAGAACGCGGGTGGCCGCGGCATAGGAACGAGCCTCGTGAACGCCTGCCTTGACGAAGCCGGAAGGCTCGGAGTAAAAAGGGTTTTCGCCTTAACCTACAAGCCGGCCTTCTTCGAAAAACTCGAATTTAAATCGGTGGATAAGGCCATACTGCCGCAAAAGATATGGGGAGATTGCATAAAGTGCGTCAAGTTCCCGAATTGCGACGAGAACGCGGTGATAAGAGAATTATAAGGACAGAGCGTCATAATTTTTCAAAGAAATATCAAATATCGAGAATCAAATCTTTTTGTCATTCCCGCGGTCTTTCCATTTTGTCATTCCCGCGGTCTTTTGAGCGGGAATCCAGGAAAAGCATTTATAAAAAGACCTGGTTCCCCGTTTTCACGGGGACAAGCTTTTGAGCGGGAATCCAGAGTGATTATCAATCTTTAATCTTTCTTCAATCTGTAATGTTGCCGATCATGTATGACAAGGGGTTAAATGGAAAAAGATTTAGACAAAACGGTTGAAGCGCTTTCAGGCCTCCTTAAGGGAAGGGCGTCGAGTTTCGAGATATTCCTGAACTCGACCACCGGGGTAAGCGTTGAGGCGAAGGAGGGCAAGGTTGATTCCTTCAAGCTCAAGAAAAGCATCGGCGCCGGCATAAGGACAATATCCGACAAGCGGCCGGGTTTCGCGTTTTCGAGCGTTTTGAC
>JBBTLC010000033.1:0-7529 GCA_038068875.1 Deltaproteobacteria bacterium | reverse complement strand
TCCATGAGTTCCTTGAACGCTATCCACCTTCTCCGAGCGTGGTAATTGCCCGTAGTGTAGTGGCAGTCTCCGGGATGGCACCCGGAAATCAATATCCCGTCCGCGCCGTTTTCAAAGGCCTTTATTATGAATAGCGGATCAATCCTGCCTGTGCAGGGAAATTTTATGATGCGCACGTTCGGCTTATACTCCATCCTCGAAGTGCCGGCCAAATCAGCCCCCGCGTAGGTGCACCAGTTGCAAACAAAGGCCATTATCTTGGGCTCGAAGACGCCGGTAGTTTCTGTTTTCTTTTCTTCCCTCATTCTTTAAATACCCTCACATCTTCCGGTTGCGCAGTTAATGCGGAGAAACGTCCGGATGCGCGGAATACTTCAGCCTTCCACAAACGCAAGATTTGAGCCAAAGACAAGGAAAAGGCGGCTGGACAAACCGGAGCATACTTTTACAGTATGTGAGGATTTGGACAGCCGTCTTTGACACAGTATTTGGCCAAAGATTGCGTTTGTATTAAAAAGCGTTTATCGCCGCATAAACCTGCTCGTCCGTATACCCCGCCAAATCAATGACCTTGCTTCTGCAAGCCGCGACGCAAATCCCGCAACCCTGACAAACCCCTTCGTTGACTTTAGCGTGCCACCTTACAATATCTCCCTGCCTGTTCTTTACGGCGAATTTTTCTATGGCCGTATAAGGGCACGCCGTAACGCAATCCCAGCAAGCGTTGCAACTCGTTACATTCACTCCGGCGACTATCGGCTCCCTCATCATCTCGCTATTCGAAAACAACGCCAAAACCTTGCTTGCCGAAGCGCTCCCCGTGTTCACGGATTCCGGTATGTCCATGGGGCCGACGGCGGTTCCGGCGAGGAAAATCCCGGCTGTCACCGTCTCGACGGGCTTGAGTTTCGGATGATACTCGTTATAAAAGCCGTGCTTGTCGTAACTTATGCCGAGCTTTTGCGCGAAGGTGTCCGCGCCTTTTCTTGAAACAAGGGCAGTCGCCAAAACAACCATGTCGGCCTCTATCTCGACCTGAGTTCCGCTTAAGGTGTCAGCACCCTGCACCATGATTTTTCCGCCCTTTTCGTAAACCCTCGAAACGCGGCCCCTTAGATACATCGCGCCTTCATGCTCTATGGCGCGCCGGACGAATTCTTCGTAGCGTTTTCCGCCGCTTCTGATATCCATATAGAAAACGTATGCCTGGCCGCCGTGGACCTTGTGCTTATAGAGCATCGTGTGCTTGGCCGTGTACATGCAGCAGATCTTCGAGCAATAGGAAACTCCCTTTGCCTCGTCCCTCGACCCTACGCACTGGAGAAAAACGATTGTCTCCGGGATTTTTCCGTCGGACGGGCGCCTTATCTCGCCTCCTGTCGGGCCGGACGAAGAAGCCAAACGCTCAAACTGAAGCCCGTTTATCACGTCCTTTATCTTTCCATACCCGTACTCTCCGAACCTCTCGTTCGGCATGAGCTCAAAACCCGTGGCGACGATTATGGCGCCGAATTTCTCGGTTACCACAACGTCCTTTTGTTCAAAGTCTATTGCCTTGGGGCCGCAGACCTTTGCGCATATCCCGCATTTGCCCTTCTGTATCATGGTGCAATTGGGGCCGTCTATCACGGGTATGTTCGGAACCGCCTGAGGAAAAGGCGTATAAATGACCTTTCTTTTGCTCAAGCCGAGTTCGAACTCGCTTCCGGCCTTAAAAGGGCATTTCTCGATGCATTCTCCGCATCCCGTGCAGAGGTCTTCGTTCACGTACTTGGCCTTCTTCTTTATTTGGACCGTGAAGTTTCCGATATAACCGTCCACCTTCTCTATCTCGGAGTAGGTGTAGAGTTTTATGTTCTCATTGAGCTGCGCCTCGACCATCTTCGGGGTCAGGATGCACTGGGAGCAGTCCATTGTCGGGAAGGTCTCGGAAAGGCGCGCCATGTTGCCTCCGATTGACGGCTCCCTCTCGACTATTACGACCTCCATTCCTCCGTCCGCTATGTCCAGAGCCGCCTGAATGCCGGCTATTCCGCCGCCGATGACGAGCGCCCTTTTGGTTATGGGTATCTTTATCTTTTTGAGGTTTCTATTTCTTTTGAGCCTCTCGACCGTCATCCTCGTAAGGTCAATGCTCTTCGGCGTGCCGAGTTGTTTCGTTGTGTCGTGGTGCACCCAAGAGCACTGCTCGCGGATGTTCGTTATCTCGCACTTAAAGGGATTAAGCCCTGCGGCCTCTGACGCCTTTCTGAAGGTCTTTTCGTGCATGTGAGGAGAGCAGGCCGACACGACCACGCCGTCGAGTTTGTTTTCCTTTATGGCGTTTTTGAACATCTCCTGACCGGGCGCGGAACACATGAACTTGTAGGTGCAGGTGAACGCGACTCCGGGCACGGCCAATATGTCTTCGGCCACCTTCTTGGTGTCGACCGTTGACTCTATGTTATTTCCGCACTGACAAACGAATACGCCTATACGCGGCATAATGGCCTCTTTACTTTAATTCTTGAATCAGGTTTTTATTGAGCTCAACGCCTTTTCTCATCTCGCCGTACGCCTCGTCCATAAGCCCCTTGTCCCCGTAAGCAACGCCCAGGTTATAATGGGCTTCGCCATAACCGGGGTATAACCTTATCGCCTCCTTGAATTCCGCAATCGCCTCGTCAATAAACCCATTTTTATGATAAGCGACCCCGAGATTATTGCGGGCATAAGGATAATCGGGCCAAAGCGCCAATGACCCGAGATATTGCCTTATCGCCTCGTCCGTAAGACCTTCCCTGAAATAAAAAAGCCCGAGATTAAGATACGGCCTCGCCTTCAAAGGGGATTTGACGATGCTGTCCGCGTTCAACCTGTACTCGTCGCGCCATACGCCGTTTCTTATAATGGCCGCAATGAAAAAAACCGCTATTAAAAGCGCCATGCCGGCCCGGCTTAAAAATTCAACCTTCCGCGCATTAACGGCAAGTTTCCCCCCGGACATCGTTTATCTCCATCCCCTCACACCCCTTTTTCCCTAAGGAGCGGTCTTGCGTCCCATTTGTTGCTATTAAAACCCGCCGTCTCTTCGGTCTGGCCTAACGCCAATCCGAGGAGTTGCGTAAAGTAAACTATCGGAATCTGCTTATAACCAGCTACTGTTTCCATGGCCTTAGTCTGGCTCATCTCCAGGTTATACTGGCAAAGAGGGCAACTCGTCACTATAATCTCGGCGCCATTTCTAACGGCCGACTGCATTACGCTTGTCGAGAGTTTTTCAACCACGTCGGTCCTCGACATGGAGAGGTGCGCTCCGCAGCACTCTATCTTATTCGGAAAATCAATCGGCGCGCATCCGAGGGCCGAGAGAAGGTCTTCTATTATCGTCGGCCCCTCGTGCCTGTCTATACCCATGTCCTCGAACGGACGAAGCAGCATGCACCCGTAATAGGCGCCTGCCTTTACGCCTTTAAGAGGTCTTTTTACGGATTTCTTAACGTTATCAAAACCGACCTTATCCCTTAAAACTTCGAGATAATGCACGACGCTCAAGCCTCCGTCGTAGTCGCGCTCCATAAAGCCGTTAACGACGCCTCTTTTTTCCTTGTCGTCCCGTAATACCTTGTTGGTGCGCTTAAGCACGTTATAGCAAACGCTACAAAGGGTAACCACGCTGTCACCCATTGCCCTCGCCTCTGTCAAAACCTTTGCCGGAGCGGTCAAACCCATTATGTTATCCGGGGTAAGGGGAAAGGTCGCGCCGCAACAGTTCCACAGGGGTAGTTCCTCCATCTCGAAGCCGAGCGCGACCGCGCTCTCCCTTGCCGATACGTCAAAGGCCTTTGCGACCGTATTTAAAGTGCATCCCGGATAGTAGGGTATCTTCATAATCGCTTATTGGTCAATCTTCCATGAGATTGCTTCGTCCGTCCGCCTAAGGCGGAGCGGACTCGCAATGACTCCTTCGGAGTCAACCCACGAACTTCCTGAACCCGCACACAATTGCCTGTTGCGGAGCCTTCTTCAAAAACTCGATTGGTATGTCTTTTATCTCTTTTCTGTCGCGCCCGCTCCTTAAAGACAACTGGCGCAAGGCCTCGAATATGTTGGCCGCGCTCACGCCCTGCGGGCATCTCGAATAGCACTGAAGGCACCCGACGCAGATCCACATGGACTCAGCGGAGGCGGCCTCATCGAACCTGCCGAGTTGCAATGCCCTTATCATCTGGGTCGGAGGAAGGTCCATGGCGTAAGACACCGGACAGCCGCCGGTGCAGTTGCCGCACTGGTAGCACTTGGCAATCGTCTCGGAGCTTACCTTCTCCACGAGTTCGATTCCGGGGCTTCGGAGCGCCTTATTTTCGAGTTTTATATTCATGGTAAATACCGTTCCACTATCCGTTCACCCTTCGACAAGCTCAGGGCGAACGGAGGAATAATGTTCCGTTACGTATTACGCGTAAGTCTGCTTTCAAGACGCAGGGCTAAAGCCCTGCCCTACATATAAAGAACATAACCTCCGGTGCGCGCATCACGGTTTTCTGTACTTCTCCACCCCTATCTTAAAGAGGTCTCCTCCGTATATGTCGTTCACCACTATCGCTGGAAAATCCTCGACTGTAAGCCTTCTTATTGCCTCGGCACCCAAATCCTCGTAAGCAACCACCTCGGCCTTTTTTATGGTCTTGGCGATGACGGCGGCCGCGCCTCCGACCGCCGCCATGTAAATCGCCTTATGCTTTTTCATGGCCTCTATAACCTCTTGCGACCTCTGCCCCTTGCCTATCGTGCCTTTAAGTCCTAATGAAAGAAGCCTCGGGGTGTAGGCGTCCATCCTGCCGCTCGTGGTAGGGCCGGCAGAGCCTATGACAAAGCCGGGCTTAGCCGGAGTCGGGCCTACATAATAGATAAGCTCCCCTTTTACGTCAAACGGGAGTTTTTCACCCTTATCCAAAAGCTCTATAAGCCTTTTATGCGCCGCGTCACGGGCCGTATAAATAACCCCGCTTAAAAGAACCCTGTCGCCGGCCTTTAAGCCAACTATGTCGGAGTCTTTAAGCGGAAGATTAATTTTTTTCGTATCGCTCATAGCGCGGCCTCGTCTTTACTTCCCCCTTTTACAAAGGGGGAACCGAGGGGGATTTTTAAAGGTTTCCAAATCCCTCCCCGACCCACCCTGTTGGGTGGGTACCCCGCCTTTGAAAAAGGGAGGAAAAAATACCCAAGAAATCCACAAATTGATTTTACGGTGCGCGTGGATTATTCCCGCCCTACGCCGCTCCATACGCCATTCATAATATAATCACTAAAATCGTCTTATATCACGGCCTCTTTATGCCTATCCGCGTGGCACTGGATATTTACCGCGACCGGAAGACTCGCGATATGGCAGGGATGAGTCTTTATATGCACGGCAAGAGCTGTAACCCTTCCGCCAAAACCCATGGGCCCTATGCCGAGGTTATTTATCTTATCAAGCAAATCGCGTTCAATAACAGCAACCTCTTTATCAGGATTAGGGCTTCCGACGCGCCTTAAAAGCGCCTCTTTCGCGAGTATGGCGGATTTCTCGAAATCCCCGCCTATGCCAACGCCTACAATTATCGGAGGGCAAGGATTGCCTCCGGCCTCTTTTACGGTCTCGATAACGAAGCGGGTTATGCCGTCAATGCCTTCTGCGGGTTTAAGCATTTTTAGGCGGCTCATGTTCTCGCTTCCCGCCCCCTTTGGCGCGAACCTTATTCTTATCTTATCGCCTTCGATAATAGTAGAATGAATTATCGCAGGGGTATTGTCGTTGGTATTCTTCCTCGTAAGAGGATCGCAGACCGATTTTCTCAAATACCCATCGGCATAGCCCTGCCTCACGCCCTCGTTTATGGCGTCCTCCAAAGAGCCGTCCATTGAAACGTCCCTTCCGATGTCCACGAAAAACACGGCTATGCCGGTATCCTGGCAAAGAGGCAACTCCCCTTCCACGGCAATACGGAAGTTCGCGACTATCTCGCCCAAGATTTCCCTTCCGAGAGGGGATTCCTCGGTGGAATAGGCCGCCGAAAGCGCGCCTTTTACGTCCTCTTCGAGTTCGTAGGCGGCCTTTACGCAAAGCCCTTTAACTGTTTTGGTTATATCAGAGACGTTTATCGTTCTTTTCATACATTGATGTCGGAAACGAGTTTCCTTATGGCTTCGACCGAGTGGTCGAAGGCCTTTTTCTCATCCGCATTTAGTTCAATCTCTATTACCTTTTCAACTCCTCTCGAGCCGAGTACCACCGGCACGCCTACGTAAAGCCCCTTTACCCCGTATTCGCCGTTACAATATGCCGCGCAGGGCATGACCCTTTTTTTATCTTTTATTATCGCCTCGGCCATCTCGGCCGCGGCCGCGGATGGCGCGTAATACGCGCTCCCTGTCTTTAAAAGCCCGACAATCTCGCCTCCGGCGCCCTTTGTCCTCTCCATTATTGCCTCGAATCTAACCTTACTGATAAACTGAGATATTGGTATGCCGGAGACCGTCGAATACCTCGCTAAAGGCACCATCTCGTCGGCGTGGCCGCCTATGACCATTGCCTGCACGTCGTTCATTGAAACCCCGAGCTCCATCGCTATAAAGGCCCTAAGCCTCGCGGAATCTAAAGCCCCTGCCATGCCTATAATCCTCTCAGGAGGAAGGCCTGAGAGTTTCCATGCCGCGTAAACCATGACGTCAAGAGGGTTAGTTACCACTATGACTATCGCCTGAGGCGCGCGGACAGTGATATGCCCGATTACGCCCTTCAGTATCTCGATATTCTTCCCGATGAGGTCGCTTCTCGTCATGCCGGGTTTCCTCGCTAATCCGGCGGTTATGATGACTATGTCGCTTCCGGCAATGTCTTTAAAATCGTTAGAGCCCGTGATGTTGGAATCGAAACCCTCGATTGCCGAGGCCTGCATCATGTCAAGGGATTTGCCCGCGGGCATGCCCTCGACCACGTCAAGGAGCAATACGTCGCCAAGTTCTTTTTGCGCGAGCCAGAGGGCAGTCTGAGCCCCGACGTTTCCGGCGCCTACTACTGTTATCTTTTTGCGAGCCATGCGGCCCTCCTCGTAAGATTAAAAAGTTGCTGAAAAACCGAAGTTACCGTCATTGCGACCCAGCACCACTTTTGACATGAAGGCTTTAAATATTGTAAAGGCATTTCTATCAAAAGTGGTGCTGGGGAAGTAATCTCGCTTTGGTGCGTCTTTAACGCAAGACTAAAGCCTTGCCTGCGTCTTTTTATCCTTACTTGCGGGGCGATATTTGCCGTTTAAAGCAATAAGAACAGACTGCCCCTTCATTGTATACTGTATACAATAGCAAGGGGTCATGTCAAGGGAAATTTTGGCGGGAAAAGAGGGGGGAGAATGCCGTTCGCCCTGAGTAGTGAGCTTGCCGAAGGGTCGAAGGACAAACTCTTTAGAGGAGTTTAAGGAATTCTTCCACCGATAGACCTGCTTGGCGGATTATACTGCGGAGAGTTCCCTTTGGCAAGGTTTTGCGTTCAGGCACGACAGTTT
>JBBTLC010000032.1:0-4335 GCA_038068875.1 Deltaproteobacteria bacterium | reverse complement strand
CGTCCGTTGCAAACCTTAATTATTTGATTTATTTGAAAACGAGATTGCTTCGTCCGTCCGCCATTATTATTGGCGGACGGACTCACAACGGCGCATTTTGTAGGACAGGCGTCCCGCCTGTCTCCATCAAGGCGAGCGGGATTTTTACCTCTGACCGGGTTTTTTATGGGCTTGTTCTTTCGGCACGGCCTCGACCTTTACCTTTACTATCCTGTTTTTATCCATGTCAACGACGGTGAACCTGTAGCCCTTGTACGCCACGAATTCTCCTCCGCCGGGGATGCGTTGAAGTCTCGATAGCACCAATCCGGCGAGGGTGGCGTGTTCTTCCATGTCCGGTTCGTCAAAGACCATGCCGACGTCCGTCAAATCGCTTAGCGAGGCCGAGGCGTCAACTATCATGCTTCCGTCTTTCAGCCTTTCCACGAGCCCGCCCTTTTCGACGTCTGACTCGTCCTCTATCTCTCCGACTATCTCTTCGAGTATGTCCTCGATTGTGACTATGCCGTCGAGTTCGCCGTGGTCGTCCACGACCATGGCCATGTGGATCTTTCTCCTCTGCATCTCGCGCAACAACCTGCTTATCATTATCGAACTTGGCACGAAGTACGGGGGCCGGAGCATGTCTTTTACGTAGAGGGTCTTTCCGCACTCCATTTCCTTGAACACGTCTTTGTTGAAGAGCACCCCGACTATCTGGTTTATGTTTTCCTTATACACCGGATACCTCGAAAATCCGCTCTCGGACATGAATTTAAGCACCTCCTCGTAAGAGGTGTCAATCTCTATCGCGCTTATCTTGGGTTTGGGAACCATTATCTCCTTGACGGTAGTGTCGGCGAACTCGAACACGCCGTGAAGGAGCGCGGCCTCGGTCTCTTCGAATACGCCTTTGGCAGTGCCCTCTTTTATGTAGTATTTTATCTCGTCCCTCGGGGCGAAGACTTCCTCAGGGGCGCCTTTTATGCCGAGGAACCTTAGCGATATCGTGGTTGACGCCGTAAGAAACTTGACGAAGAGTCCGGCCCCTCTGGAGAGGACGTCAATCGGCCTTGCCGCGAAGCAGGCTATCTTTTCGGAATATCTCAAGGCGAGGGTTTTGGGAACGAGTTCGCCGAAGACAAGAAGGGCGTAGGAAATTAAGATGACAACCGTGCTTATCGCGAAGAATTCCGAGGCCTCGGCTACGGGGGCGTAAGGAACCGAGGCGTAAACCGGCGTGAGCGCCTCGACCGCCGCGACGCCGCCTATGACCGAGGCGAGCGTGCTTACGACCGTCACCCCGACCTGAATGGTCGCGAGGAAGCGCTCGGGCTCGTTCTTCATCCGCGCCACTATCTTCGCCGCCTCAAAGCCGTCTTTGGCGAGCTTGTCTATTATGCTCCGGCGCGACGATATGATGGCGATTTCGGACATGGAGAAGAATCCGTTAAGCACTATGAGAAAGAGTATTATAAGCGCCTGTATAAACAGGCTTTCTCCTGACACTACGGCTCCTTTATCGGTTATTGGTTGCCTTTACTTCCTCTCCCCATAGGGGAGAGGGTAGGGTGAGGGGGAATAAGATTAACCGCGCCTTTTGAATACTCCGGCGCCGGCGAATATCGCCGTGTCTCCGAGTTCTTCTTCGATTCGGAGGAGTTGGTTATACTTCGCGAGCCGGTCCGTGCGCGAGGCCGAGCCTGTTTTTATTTGCCCGGCGTTCAAGGCGACGCTTACGTCCGCTATGGTCGAATCCTCGGTCTCGCCGCTTCTGTGGGATATGACGGAGGTGTAGCCGGCTCTATGCGCCATGTCCACCGCCGCGATGGTTTCCGTCAAGGTGCCTATCTGGTTTAGTTTTACGAGTATGGAGTTGGCGATGCCTTTATCTATGCCCTTTTTGAGTATCCGGACGTTCGTCACGAAGAGGTCGTCGCCCACGAGCTGGATCTTTGCTCCGAGCCTTTCCGTGAGCACCTTCCACCCGCCCCAGTCGTCTTCCGACATTCCGTCCTCTATTGAGACTATGGGGTAGGCCTTGACGAGGCCTTCAAGATACGAGGCCATGCCTTCGCTTGTAAGTTTTTTGCCGTCTATCTTATAGAGCGAGTTCCTGCGGAACTCGCTCGAGGCGCAATCCAAGGCCACGAACGCGTCCTTGCCCGGACGGTAGCCTGCCTTTCTTATTGCATCGAGTATGAGCTCTATCGCTTCTTTGTTGGAGTTCAAGGATGGGGCGAAGCCGCCTTCGTCTCCTACGGAGGTGTTTAGGCCTTTCCTCTTCAAGATGTCCTTGAGCGAGTGGAAGACCTCCACTCCCATGCGGAGGCTTTCGGAGAACGTGTCGGCCCCGGCCGGGACGAGCATGAACTCCTGAATGTCAAGGTTATTGTCCGCGTGCGCCCCTCCGTTTATGATGTTCATCAAGGGCACGGGCAAGACTCTCGCGCTTACCCCTCCGATATAGTTATAAAGCGGCAGATGAGATGCCTCCGCGCCGGCCTTGGCCACGGCGAGAGAGACTCCGAGTATGGCGTTCGCGCCGAGTTTCCTTTTGTTGTCCGTGCCGTCGAGCCCTATCAAGAGTTCGTCTATGTAGGTCTGGTCCCTTACGTCGAGTCCTATTATCTCAGGGGCTATTTTTTCCTCGACGTTCGCCACGGCCTTTCTGACGCCCTTGCCGAGAAAGCGTTTTTTGTCTCCGTCGCGGAGTTCAACGGCTTCAAACTTGCCGGTGGAGGCGCCGGAGGGCACGGCGGCGCGTCCGAAAAAGCCGCTTTCGGTCATGACCTCGACCTCGACGGTCGGGTTGCCCCTCGAGTCGAGTATCTCTCTTGCTATGACGTCAGTTATGATTGCCATGAAACCTCCGAAGCGTAGTTTTTTACAATTATACTTTCGGCGCGGAAAAAAGCAAGGGGAATAAGGCCGGGGAGGGGGCCGTTGGCGGATTTTTCAAAAAAGGCTTGACAATGTTTTTGATTGTGATATTCTATTTCAATGAGAATGAAAATCATGTTCAAAATAGCGAGGGCATCCGGCATAGCCTTCCTCTTGGCGTTCTGGGCGTTAGCCGCGCCGTCGCCTGTTTTTCCGGCGGATAAGAACCAACAGGCCGCGGTCGAAGGCATTTCAAATACACTGGATGAGGCGATAAAAAGCTACGGGGAAGGTGATGTCCTTGGCGCGAAAGGCAAGATAGCGGACGCCTACTTCAATATCTTCGAGGGAAGCGGCATGGAGAAAGACATAGCCGGCCGCATCGGAGAGGAAAGAAAGATATCGCACGAAAGGATGTTTTCGGAACTGCGGCTTGGCGTAACAGGGAAGATACCTCTTGCCGTGCTTGCGGAAAAAAAGGATCGCCTTATTTTTGAGTTGACGAAGGACGCCGCAACCCTTGAAAAGGCGGCAGGCGGCTCTTCGCCTCTTTTCTTGAATGCCTTCGTGATAATCTTGAGGGAGGGGTTCGAGGCCATTCTCATCATAAGCGCCTTAACCGCGTATCTCAGGAAAATCAACCGTCAAGATAAAATCCGGAGCATATACGCGGCTTCGGGGCTTGCCGTCATGGCGAGTCTTTTGACCGCGCTTGTTTTGACCTTCGTAATAAATGCGAGCGGAAGAGGGAGGGAGGCGGTAGAGGGGCTTACCATGCTTTTCGCCTCGGTCGTCCTTTTCTACGTAAGTTATTGGCTCATCTCAAAGGCTCGGGCCGAAAAATGGCACGCCTACATAAAGGACAGGGTGGAGGGCTCGATTGCGAGGCAAAGCGTCTTTGCCTTGGGCCTCACCGCTTTTTTGGCTGTCTATCGCGAGGGGGCCGAGACGGTTCTTTTTTATCAGGCCCTTTATTCAGGCTCCCGCGGCAATGCGTGGGCCATAGCGTCCGGGTTTGTCGTGGGAGCGTTCGCCCTCGCGATTGTATTTATCCTTATAAGATTCTTCGCGCTCCGCGTTCCTCAAAGGCTTTTCTTCTCCGTGACGTCCGCGCTCCTTTATTATCTGGCCTTTGTTTTCGCTGGCAAAGGGATTCTGGAACTTCAAGAGGCTGAATGGATCTCCGCGACCTCGGCAGGGAATCTGCCCGCGATAGAGTGGTTCGGTTTTTATCCCACATTGGAAGGAATGGCGGTTCAGGCTGTTCTTCTTATTCTTCTTCTTTTCGCGGCTGGGTTCATGAGGATTAGCAAGGGTGCGCTTCAGAAAGGCGTCGTATGAAGGTTTGTGAAAAGTCCATTGAGAAAGAAAACGTCTTGGCCGCCGCGACCCATGCTTCGCATGGGTACCCCGACGCGGACGGAGTTATTAGTAAAGTTGAAAGATTCTTCGTGGAGAACAGGAAAAATCTTT